>WTJZ01000035.1 GCA_011524615.1 Akkermansiaceae bacterium
CTATTAAGGTAAGTAGAATTTTCATGTGTAATTGTGTATTAATTTATCAATATGGTGTAATTAGTGCAAGTGGTGAGTGGTTTAAATGACTCGTTCGCTACCACCGTCAATGGGGACTTGCGCGCCTGTGGTGGCGCAGAAGACATCGCTGGCGACGGTGCTGGCGAGGCGAGCTACATCAGTGGACTTGACCTCGCGTCCGAGGAGGTTCTTGGACTTATACTGCTCGATCGTCATGTTGTAGCGTTTGGCGGATCGAGCGAGAGCCTCTGGGGTCCAGAGGTCTGTGTCGAAGACGGCATCTGGGTGGAGGATATTGACACGGACTTGATGCTTACAGAGCTCTAAGGCGGCGACTCGTGCGAGTTGGGTAATCCCCGCCTTACTCACCGAATATGCTGCGGCACCTGCACCAGGAGCATGATAATTACGAGAGCCTATGACGATGATGGAGGCGTCTACGCCGTGCTTGAGGTATGGGATGGTGTGCTTGAGGAAGCGTTGTGATGCGGTGAGATTAATAGCGATAGAGCGATCCCAGGTCTCATCGAGAACATCGATCGTCTCGCCAGACTTAAAGATGCCTGCGTTAAGGACGACGATGTCGAGCCCCCCAAATTGGAAGATGACTTCTTCAATCGCTTGCTGGATGGCGTCTTCATCGGTGAGGTCACAGACGCGCCCTATGAGGCCTGGTTGATTAAGATTCTCCTCGATCTGAGGGTTAATATCGAGCCCGATGACGACTGCACCATCGGCGTGCAGTTGTTCTGCAGTCGCCCGTCCGATACCTCCACAAGCACCAGTCACGATCGCCACCTTACCAAGATGAGGCTTTGGGGTTCCTTTTGATTTTTTGAGTTTGGCTTGTTCTAGGATCCAGTATTCTAGATCGAAGATATCTTGCTCAGGGAGAGCCTGCCAGCCACCCAGAGATTCTCCAGTCTGAACGCTCCATGCGGTATGCCGAGCGATATCATTGATGATGTCGCACTCCTTCATCGTTGATCCAAAGGAGAGGACGCCATGCTTCTTCCAGATGGCAAAACGGGGAGCTGGATCTAGCATTGTGAGTGAGTCATTCCCATTATGGTGGAAGTATTCTTGGTAGTCTGTAACGAACTCATCGACGCCAGAGAGGGTGTTATCCTGAAACTCTAGGATCGCAGCAGTTCTTTTCGTACGGATGACATGGTCAGGTGTAATGGGGCCTCGGGTAGCGATCTGAGCGATATCATGACGTGAGGCGTAGGCTCTCGCGGCAGGAGTGGAGTTTAGATTTGCGAGTTGGGCGCATCCTCGGGCGTTAGAGACCGCTTTACGGATCTTTGCTAGTTCGATGAGGTCTGGGCGAACTCCACTACTGAGGTTGGGAGCTGCCCCTGCAGGGGGAATGGTGTGGTCTGCCTTGTCTGCAATATATGTATTCGCGCGGGAGACGAGCTCGAGGTGGTTTTCATATGCTTCCCTAGCGTCATCGGAGAAGGTGAAGAGTCCATGGTGATGAAGGATGATGCCCTTATACTGTGTGATGTCAGTTCCCTTGAGCGCGTCGTAGACCTGTTTTGATAAGATGAAGCCTGGCATGATGTACGGGAGGATCAAGCAGTCAGGGTAGAGCTCTGCAATAATGGCTTCACCATTGGGATTATTCGACAGGGTAACAAGAGCGTCGGTATGAGAGTGGTCGACGAACTTAAAGGGCATGATGGCATGTAGAATCGCCTCTACTGATGGAGAGGGGGAGTCCTGATCCATGAGAAGAGCTCGGAGTTGCTTGGCCATGTCAGGGTCTCAGAGCGTTTCGCACTCAGCGAGGCGCTGTGTTTCTGCCAGATGGACGGCAGGGCAGCCGGGCTTCTCGATGGTGCCTAGATCCCAGCCAGAGCCCTTGACATAGAGGACCTCGACATCACGGCCGAAGAAGTCCTTGGTGGTTGACTTTACTGAGGTGTTACCACCACCATGCATGACGAGGGATTCTTCTGCGCCGAGGAGGCGAGAGGTGTAGACACGCATGGCAAGATCGTCATGGGTGTAGGCGGCTGCTTCTTGGTTATTCCAAAGTGATTTCATAAGATAATATTATTGTTCGATGAGGGATATAAGGGTGTGAACGGCATGTTCGATAAAGGCGGGGTCCTCGGCATTATAGTCGAGAGCCTCACGCTCGATACAGGAGGGGAGGG
>WTJZ01000005.1 GCA_011524615.1 Akkermansiaceae bacterium
AACAGTAATTACGTAATCAATGCTATTATAAGGTGAGCTGATAGTTGTAATGAGTAGGGCTGATTATGCCTCTTTGCGGCAGTCACGCCGTATAGTTTCGAGGAAGTGGATGAAATACTCTCAAAGGTTATGATAAGATCTCCGGAATCATTCTTAGTGATCTTCCCCTAATGGGACCCTGCTATTGAGCTTCAGTAGGGAAAGGATAGGGGCAGCCTCCATCATGTGAGGTTTTAACTCCTCTAATATCGACTGTGCCGCAGAGGGCGTAGCGAGGTAATGCCAGTTGGCAAGTGATTGGTGATGGGTAGGTGTGACGTTCTTAGTAGCATCACTTAGCGCTGCGACTAATTCTTTATAGGCTGGGTTCTTCTTGATGGTCTGGTACTTAATAATATGAGCTTGTCGTGTGACTTCGCAGGCGAGAGGTAGAGAAGCTGATCCCTGTGCGAGCATCGCAGATACGAGTATGGCACATGTTTGATCCGATAGTCGTTCACTTAGTATACTGAGTGCTTCGAGGCTGTAGTACTTAGGCCAGGTTTTCGGGTCTCCTAGATGATCAAGAAGGTCGTCAGAGGCAGATGTGCTTACGAGGGTCAAGATGACATCATTCTCTGTCTGTTTATTAGGATCAGGCTCCCATGCCTTGAGAAAGGTCTCAGGAGTGAGGTCTAGGTGCTGTGCGAGAGCATGGATGGGGACCTGTGTACAGAGGGAGAGTCGGCGACTTTTCTGAGCATTAGTTTTGAGCGGTTTGAGCGCTAGACGTCGGGAGGCAAGTTTCTTTTTCAGGGAGAAGTACTCTGCGAGTTCGGCGATGTCGTCCTGTGGGGCATCAGCGAGGCCTAGACGCATTAGGAATTGAGTCGCGAGATGTTTAATCTTTTGGGAACGATCCTGGAGGAGCGTATTGAGGTAATCGGCGTCCTCTGTGGATAGATTCAGAGCTAGGGTGGCAATGAGCTTTACTCGCTTCTCTGCAGGCTCTCTGCTGGCACAGGTCTGGAGGAGTTCGCGAGCGGCATCTGGAGAGACGGCGCGGAGCTGCTGAACCTGTTTGAGTCGTTCAGAGGGGTAGAATTCATCCCAGTTATCGGCTGAGAGGGATTGGTCGGTAATGTGTGCTTGCTGGGAAGAGAGCCAGAGCCGCCATGGATGGTACGCCTCAGGAATGTCTTCTGTCGTCGATACGGGGATCCAATCAGTAGGGTGAGGCGCCCAGTGTCTCTGAGCAAGAGTCTCTAAGGCGTAACGAACAGGGATGTGAGAGTTCTTACAGTAGAGGAGAGCCTGCTTCAAGAGAGGACGGAGATGCTCAGGAAGAGTAGGTAAGTCTAGCGCTGGGAGTAGAGGCTTACAGGTGAATGAGTCAGGAGGAGACGGGGAGAAACCTACTCGGTAGCTGTGCCCGATGAGAGCGAGTAACTGGAGTTCCGATTCTTCTGGTAAGTATTGGTTCCAGTCGCTCTGGGCCACCTCAGGGAGGGCTGATGAACCAATGAGCCATTTGCCTTTGCAACGATTAGATAGATGGTAAATATTATGGGACAAGGTTAAGCCTCCCTATGTTAGTGTGAGCGGTTAAAAGGGTGAGTTGGAATCCATTCCAGAGACCGATGACAGAGTGCAGCCTGACACCGAGAGCGAGTGCTGGTATGGAGTCGAGCACGGGGTAATAGTGGTCGTCCTCTGTGTGGAGCCAGAGTTGCTGTTGCGCGTCTAGACCGAGACGAGCATTCTGGAGCAGGAGCGGAACCTCGATACTCCACGGGGAATCATGGAGGACGGACTGGAATTGAGCTCGTGGCGATAGTGTGACAACAGGCCAATCCTGAGTAGTACTGAGAGGTTCCTGCGTTACTAAGATAGCGCGAGAGAGGTGAGTTCCTGGATAGAAGGCGAGCTCGGCAGTGAATTGGGTGCCTGGGGTATGAGCTGGACCTCTCTTGCCTGCCGATGCGGGGTAGAAGTCGAGTAAGCAGGCGAATCGTGGAGCCTCAGAGGTGGGGCTGAGATTGAGGAGCCAGGTAGCTTGTTCGACGAGCCCGTCTCGACGAGATCTGATGAGTTCCGTGATCACCTCCCATTGCGACTGGTGGCGAGGGGCAGAGGGTGAGTCTAAGATCTCTTGGCGCTTTTCGGATGAAGAGATGAGACGGGTGAGGTCTGGAGCCTGAGGAGAGACCCTCCATGCTTGGGAGAGTAACTTAAGTTGGCCTAATTCGGCAATAAGCGCTTCTGTCTGGAGGGTGAGAGGCAGGGAGAGGATACGGCTGGGGAGTTCATCTAGTCTACCAGCTAGGGCTGCAGCCTTGCCGTCTACTAGACGGGCCGCGATCTTTCGGCAGAGACTGGGTAGGTCCTTGCGCAGGTTGGCGAGTCCAGATGAGAGTTGGTCTTGGAGCCATTGATCGAGATCCTCGAGAGCAGAGAGGATAGCGAGATGTGTCTGAGCAGCTCTCTTCTTAGCCGCTGCTTCCTTGCGAGCTTCAGCCTTTGGGTCTACGGCTTTGGCAGGGGGGGCGGTAGTAGCAAGGGCGATATTCTTGTCTTTGGCGACAGGAGGAGTTGCTTGGGGAGAGGTTGTCTTACGGCGTCGGCCAACCCATTCATGAGCCCATTCTGGCACCTCTCCAGGCGCGAATGTAGAGGAGGACTCTGCGTACATCCACATCAGCGCGAGAGCATGCTTACACGGGAACTTACGAGAGGGGCAGGTGCACTTGTAGCCGTGATCTCCTTTATCAACCACTACCCGGTAGGGATTAGCTCCTGATCCTTGGCAGTCACCCCAGATGAGGTTACTGCCATCACTATCGTAGGACAGAACCGGCCATTTAGCTGGTTTCATGAGCTTAGCTGCCGCCTTCAGAGAGGCTTGGTCAGGGGCTATGGATTCTACAGTTTCGACAGAGAGACTCATAATTCTTCGGTATGTGGTGAGATGGCCTTGATGTCCTGTAGAGCGGCCCATTGTGCGATGTCTCCCCTCTGGAGTGCGGTGGCCATCAGGTCCGGGAATTGATCTGGAGTACAGGCAAAGACGGGGATGCCCATAGTAGCGATTTGCGCGGCTGTCTGGCTGCAGTAAAATGGTTGCCCCTCATCAGAGAGGGCAAGGAGGACAATGACATTCACTCCATTACGTAGGCAATCTGCGAGACGGCGGAACATATCCTCACGGCTCCCTCCCTCATAGAGATCTGATATGAGAATGAGGTGTGCCTGTAGCGGTCTCTCGATTTGCTGCGCTGAATATGCTACGGCTTGATTAATGTCTGTGCCTCCGCCGAGCTGAACTCCGAATAATACTTCTACTGGGTCATCTAGTTCATCGGTGAGGTCTAAGATAGCAGTATCAAAGCAGATGAGCTTAGTCTTCACAACTGGGAGGGATGCCATGACCGCGGCAAAGATCGAGGAGTAGACGACCGAGTTAGCCATAGAGCCGGACTGATCCACGCAGAGGATGACTTCATCAAGGTCTACTTGGCGCTTTTGTTGACGCTTGTACCCGATGAGCTTTTCAGGGACGACACTTTGGTACTTGGGTTGATAATGACGGAGGTTCGCGAGAATGGTGCGGGGCCAGTCAATGTCATTCGGTCTAGGGCGAGAGGTCCGTCGTGAGCGGTCGAGTGCTCCACGGATGGCTTCAGCGGTCTTTTGCTCTAAGCGCTCCATGAGTTCTGTAACGACCTTAGCGATGACTTCGCGAGCGGTATCCTTGGTCTTATCCGGCATGACTCCTCTTAGGGAGACGAGGGTCGCGACGAGGTTGACATCCGCCTCCACTGCAGAGAGGAATTCGGGCTCTAGGAGCATCTGCTCGAGGCCGAGACGCTCGAAGGCGTCCTTCTGAATGACTTGCACCACTGATGAGGGGAAGTATTGGCGGACATCTCCCATCCATTGAGCTACCTTGGGCGCTGAGCGGCTGAGGCTCCCTCGTCGAGAGTTTGCTGAGGCGTCGCCGTTTCCCGCATAGAGAGCGGAGAGTGTTTGAGAGATCTTTTGGTCATCAGCGGAGAGCTGATTCGCATCTACGCCGAGAGCGAGTCTCCATCGTCGTAAGCGTTCTTCAGTTTTCATCAGGGGCTGGAGCGAAAGGTTGTTGGAAGAGGGTATGAATCATCTGTGCATGGCTATTGAGCAGGTGGTCGGCATCGGCATGAGGGGTGAGTGCCTCTTTATGCGCTTGGCCAGCAGGGAGGCTGAGAGTCTCTAGGAGATGGGTGCGCTCTGTGCTATCCAGACTGGCAAACACCCGACGCATGAGTGGTAACTGGTTGGTGAAGGTCTCGTCATCGAGCGAGTATAACCAGCGGTCTACGGCGTCACGGAGGGCGTGATCATGAATCAGTCGAGTACCGCACCCCTCGAAGAATCCTTCGAAGAAGTCGGCCGCGTCAGAGGTGGGTGTCCCTGGGGTGAGTTGGCGCTCGATGAGGAGTACAGCCTGTGAGGCTGAGAGGTCTTCACACTCATAGAGCAGTCGAGCAGCGGTCCCCACTATTAGACGTGATGCTGAGTGGTTCTCCAGCAGCTCTAAGAGGTGACGAATCCATAAGTCTAGCGGATCTGAATCAGTGGTGAGGAGGAGGCGTATCGCGTTATCTGCGGTGAGGAGGGCCTTACTCATCTCTAGACTAGCATCGCGGTCTAAATTCTGAACCCCATAATGGAGGCTTAGTGCACATTGGGTAACGAGTTGATGGAAGAGCGATTCCATCTGGGATGTATCTGTCGTACGAGCCTCTCCATAACGGAGAATGTCTGCAATGGGAGGAAGCGTCTCCAGAATCATGCGACAATCACTCACCTGGGCTACTCTGGTGTGGAGGCATTCGATCCCGAAGGAAGCAGCTTCTGGGAGCTGTGCTGTGAGTGCTTGCATCACTCCAGTAGCCAGATCTGGTAGAGAGATGCTCTCCTTAAAGACGCCTTGAAGCTTAGTGGTGGCAGCTTGAGCAATCGTGGCACCATAGACGAGATTTTCAACGAGTGCGACTGCGAATTCAGGCTGCCAGGCTAGGATCCAGCGTTCTCGGAAGGTCCCACGAGAGCGCCCTTTGTCAATGAGGCGTCCCCACGAGACTCCTAAGATATCAAGGCGATGCAAGAGAGTTGACCGTTGGAGACCTGATTCTGATCGTAGGTCGATAGCGAGTTCTCGGTCGAGGGCTTCGGGCTTTAGGCGGGTGGATTTTTGCTGGCGTTTGAGATCCTCTAGGAGTGGCGCGAGAGGCACATCGTCGGGGATGCTACCAACCTGATCTCCGATGAGGATCTGAGGTTCGATAGTGTGCCAGAGAGCTGATTCGCCATGGCACATACAGGCCACACAGGCTTGTTGTAGCTCTTCGAAGCCAGGCTGAGGCTTCTGCCTAATACTGGCTAAGGTCACAGACAGTCGCTCAGCTTCAATGATTGATGCTGAGGGGATGAAGTGTCCCTTCTCTCGTAGAGTGCGTGCAACGTGGACGAGCCAGAGGGTATGAGGATCTCTAGGAGTAGACCAGAGGTGTTGATACCAATTAGGGGCAGTCACTCCAGCACCATAACCAGAGTGAGTAGCCATACGGGGAAAGGTCCACGGAGCCCAAGTAGCGAGCATTTTCTTTTTCCCCTTGGCCTTCACTTTTGCTCGGTCATCTTTGAGGGTATGTTTCGCTAAGAGAGCGGGGACATGAAAGGCTCCACAGATCACAGCGATGTTACCCTCACAGGACTTGGACTCTTTCTTAATCTCGAGCCTCATATGAGCTTCCCTTGCGGCTTCACGCTGGGAGAGTGGGGGCTCGCCTTCTCGCAGAGCTGTCATCGCCTCGGTAATGGCGTCGAAGATGCCTTGTTCACTGGTGTTCTCCTCGATCAAGTTGTTCCACCAGCTCTCTCCATCATCGTATCCAGCGGCATGAGCGAGGAGGCCGATGGGATCCGTCATAGGCAGAGGCGCCTCTTCTTCCACGAGAGGTTCTGCAGGCTCCCAATAGGTAGGTAAGTCGATAAAGCGAACTGGGACTTGGTGAGCCAAGGCCCAACGTATGGCTTGAAATTCTGGAGAATAGTCCACAAAGGGCCAGAACCGCGCTTCTTCGGGGTTCTCCTTAGGGTATGTAAGTAGGGCTACGGGAGGACGCATCTCCTCATGAGCCATGAGGGGAATGAGATCACTCTGATCGATAGGCCCCTCGATCAGTACAGAGGAGGGCTGGAGCGTCTCAAGGGTGTGGAGGACCTGTCGGGCCGATCCTGGACCGTGGTGCCGGATGCCGCAGTAATGTATGTTACCATCCATGTGAAGACGCGCTTAGACGAGCTCTGTGAGAGTATGATAGTAGTCGCCGTAGTCCGAGCGCTTTTTGAGAACGGTTTCGAGGTATTCTTCGAGAACGATTTTATCTTGCACTGGGTCCTTGATAATGGCGCCAATGAGATTAGGGCTGATCCCTTCTGCAGAGAGCACCCCGTCTTGGAAGAAGGTGGCTTGGCTAATGCCTCCGACCATAACACCGATCGCCTCGGCGGTGGAGAGGTTCCCTGTAGGAGTCTTGAGCGTGACCTTACCGTCTAGTGTTTCTCCTCCACGCAGTTCTCTGAAGATAGAGAGTACTCGGCGTACTTCATCAGAGACATTCTTCGGCTCTGGGAGGTCGAGTGATTTGGCCATTTCTGAGACTCGTTTGGTTACGATTGCGACCTCGCTTTCCATATCGTCCGGGAGAGGTAGTACGACCACATTGAATCGTCGTTTGAGTGCTGAGGAGAGTTCATTAACGCCCTTGTCACGATTGTTAGCGGTAGCAATGACGTTGAAGCCTCGACTAGCAAAGGCGGATTCGTTGAGCTCAGGAATAGGGAGCATCTTCTCGGATAGGACAGTAATGAGGGTGTCCTGAACATCTGATCCCATCCGGGTTAACTCCTCGAGACGGCAGAGCTTACCCTCTTCCATCGCTCGATAGAGAGGTGAGGGGACTAGGGCGTCACGGCTAGGGCCATTAGCGAGTAGCTGGGCATAGTTCCACCCGTAGCGGATTTGGTTTTCATCAGTACCAGCAGTACATTGGATCACCATGGTGGAGTCTCCAGAGATAGCTGCTGCGAGATGCTCGGAGACCCAGGACTTAGCAGTACCAGGCACTCCTAAGAGGAGTAAGGCTCGGTCGGTGGCGAGTGTCGCTACAGCGGTTTCGATCAGGCGTGCGTCTCCGATGTATTTGGCACTGATTTCGGTTTCTCCTGCCATGCCGCCCATGAGATAGGTGACTACTGATTTTGGCGAGAGGTGCCATCCGCTAGGTTTCGTATCCTGATCTATAGCTTTGAGGGCTGAGAGTTCAGCGGCGTAGGTATCTTCTGCGGGAAGGCGTATCTTATCACTCATTAGGAAATGCTGTTAAAAATGTAAAAAAACTACATAGTTTGGTCATAAAGGCAATGAAATCGATGAGAAAATTAAAGGAGACATGATGCTCGTACTCCGCCTCACTATTGAGCGGCCTCTGGGATACAATAAAAAAGCGAGCCGAATAGGCTCGCTTTTGAAGAGATGGTTACAGAGAAGTCTCTCTTAGTCGATTTCGACG
>WTJZ01000211.1 GCA_011524615.1 Akkermansiaceae bacterium
CCGAGGCCTAAACTAACGAGCACCCTGATTCCCCGATCTTGGCAAGATCGTGCTAACCTTACTATCAAAGGCGCCTCAACAGAGGAGCTGAGTAGCAGGCTTTAGACGTGTTCTCTATGCCTGTAAGGCATAAAGCGCACAGCCTAGGGGGCCAACCCTAGGTCAAGTGAACCACCATCCATTGCTCGCTGTAAGTGAGCAAGTAGAGCTGGAGATTCTCTATCGGGCGACCTTGAAAACAGGGGCTGCGCCTCTATAAGTGTTAGGAAGAGGAGGTGCTTAGGGATCGTTGCTTTTGAATCTGGGGGATTCTATCCCAGGGTTAGCACCCTGGGCTTTGTGCTGAGAGCCTTTCAAGCAATGACCGGAGGAATAGAAAAGCGCAATATCGGCGAACGGATCCAATGTGATAGAACTGCCCCCTCACGAATTCATTCGCCGCATTGTTCAGCAGGTTCTCCCACATTAATTCGAGAAGAACCGATATTATCTCGTGTATACATAGGAGTAATAAAAAGACGCCCGAGAAAAGGGCGTCGTGTGGATCAGTATGAAATCAGAGCTTCTGACCTGTTGCTTGTTCTCGTAAGAGGGGTACACTTACGGGAGTCTGAATTTGTGATCAGTGTTAGGGTCTTTTGGGTCTCTAACTACTCTGCCTGATGCGATTCCTTGAACGTATACAGGGTTATTGTTGAATGGGTTGTAGACATAACCTGGCTTACCAGGGATTGGTGTTGCTACTGGATAATCCTTACGCGTCGGGAGGGTTGGTGCAGTGACGCCCTGAGTGGTCGTTGATTGCTGTACCTGCTGCTGTTGCTGGCGATATTGGTCGTAATCTTCTTGGGTGAGGATACGATTCTGGAGAGTCGGGTCTTGCTGTTCAGGCTGGATCGGCTCTGGGGTAAATGGTCCAGTTTGCTGAGGGGTATGAAAGATCGGTGAGCAAGAGTTAAGGAGAACACCTGCTGTGAAGAGGAGTAGGAGAGAGAGACGTTTCATATATGTTGCGGTCATAGTTACTAATTTTAAGTAGGTCAAGAAAAGAGTCTTGGGGGGAGAATTATGCTCCGAGTACTTGTCTTAGTTTGATTTGGAAGTCCTCAATATCAGACGGGATGGGTTGATATTGCGGATCTGGGGAGTCTAATCCTAGTTGCCCCATTTGGTCGAGATACCAGATAGAGGTTACGCCGTCACTCCATTGTACTGTACCGTTTACCATTGCTCCTGGTCGCGTGACTTGATCGACGGAGACTTTGACTCCCACTTCTTCGGGGGCTGGTGTGGGCTCTAGAGTCGTCTCTGCGATTGGAGTTTCCTCCTTGGGCGCTAGAGCCTCAGGAGAGAGAATCTCGATGTGATGATCTGAGACAAGAAAGCGGGTATCCATATAGGTGATGCTGATTCCGAACTCGGATTGGATATGCTTTTGTATATCGTTCAGTTGTGCCCCTTGGGAGGCCATTTCCCTAAGGGTAGATATTTGTTGCTCTGTCAGTGTCATGAGTTGTTGCTAGATCTATTTGACGTGATGAGGAAGCATAAAAAAGAAGAAAGACCACCCATCAGGGTGGCCTAACAACCTTAATGAAGGTGTAATGGAGTCTACTAGATATAGAGAGATTCCTTACCGTAGTGTACGGTGAGGAGGTAGTATACAGCACCACGTTGTTTCATGCGGTGTGGTTTCATCTTTTCTAAGACTGAGGCGATGACTGCATCTGTATCAGCATTGTCTTCTTGTTCGAGCTTCTTGATCACGAAGTTCTTCTTGAGGCGCTCTACTTCCATAGGATCAGTTGCAGCGACGTGTGAGGCATCTACACTCTGGTTAGCAATGCCGAGGCGCTTAACGATCTTCTCAATCAGTTCCTTATTTACATCTACTCCGATAGCTTCAAGTTGCGCGGTTGATTTTTCGATATTTTCTGCTGCTGCCATATATTTTATATAGATTCAGCGTGATAATGTCGAAAAGAGGTGAAAAAGCAACTTATTTATTTTTTATGAGTAAAATATTGTAGCCTACGGGAGTAAGAGCTGAGCGGTTTTATCTGTAGCGCCACTCTTGGAGCGGAGGAACTCTTTCCCGATGGAGGCGATAGCGTCGGCATTGGAGGGGGACTGGAACAGCTCTGTCAGAGTGCTTGAGAGTTCGAGGTGAGAGTCGAGAGAGATGCATCCTCCGGCGGTAATGACCTCTGAGATGAGGGGCTCGAAGTTCTTCATCGCGGGGCCGGTAATCGTGAGTCGCCCTGAGGCGATGGATTCGAAGGGGTTTTGTCCGCCAGACTTGAGCCAGCATTTGCCGATGATGACGATGTCAGCGAGGTTCATCCATGAGGCGAGCTCTCCTGTGGTATCGAGCAAGAGGGCGTGCTGCTCAGGAGTGTGTGGAGGAGTGAAGTTACTACGCAGGCAGGTACGAACTCCGATAGCAGAGAGGTCTTGGACAACTTCATCCCTACGCTCAGCATGACGAGGGGCGATCAGGAGGCGGTATGGGGAGTGTACCTTGAGGATCTCCTGGACGAGAGCGTGTTCTTCCTTAGCATGAGTACTGGCGATGAGGATGACTGGGCCAGAACCTCCCAATGCGCTGAGTTGAGAGACAAAGTCTACTGGAGGTTGGTCCGAGGATGCGTGTACGTCGAACTTGAGGCTCCCTACATCCTGAACGTGAGGGGCTCCGAGCGTACTCCAGTGTTTGACTTGAGTCGGACCATCTACACAGACGAGTCGAACATGGCAGAGGAGTCTCTGGAGGATCGGCTTGAGCTTAAGGAATGATTGGAAGGACTTTTCTGAGATACGGCCATTGATGACGAGAGTAGGGATGTCATGTCGCTGCGTGTAATGGAGCAGGTGGGGCCATAATTCTGAGTCGACTAAGATCAATCGTTGGGGCTTAAAGGCCGAAAAGGTGCGGTGAATCAGCCCTGGGAAATCGAGTGGGGCGTAGATGACGAGAGTTTGCTTAGGGAGTTGCTTGTGCGCGATTTGATGTCCTGTGGCGGTCGTAACCGCAATGACGGCGTGATAGTCGGGTCGGTCGCATTGGATAGCTCGGATGACCTTGATCGCCATCACGACCTCACCAACGCTGACCGCGTGGTAGTAGTCGGTATCCTGGAAGCACTCATGAATAGGGTCTCGAAAGAGAGCAAGACGTTGTATGAGCCCGGTACCAAAGCCTCCGCGCTTCTTCATCTTGAGAATCCAGGCGGGAGCTAAGAGGAGAGAGGCGACGAATAGGAGAGGGGTATAGAGGCAGAGGAAGAGGGGTAACATGAGACGCTACGCTGAGTATTGGAAGATGGTGATGTGCGACTTACCATACTTTCGCCTAGAGAGTACAGACCAATAGTCGGGTAGAATCGCTAGCTCTTCTTCGTTCAGCTTTGAGGGGGATTCTGCTATGAAGATCGCTTCATCATCCATGATCTGAGGGAGTCGCTCATGAGAGAGGGTGAGCTGGAGCTCGCTCCCGATGAACGAGCGTTCATAGGGGGGATCGGCAAAGAGAAGGGTGTACGAGCCGACATGCTTGTCGAGGAAGGGGAGCGTCTCCGATTGAATGACTTGGAGCTTGTTCGCCTGTAGCGTTCTGGCGTTCTGAGTGATGACCCGGCAGGCATGCTTGTCTGCGTCGACGGCAGTGGCGGTAGCGGAGCCTCGGCTGAGGCACTCGAGAGCCAATGCGCCTGAGCCTGAATAGAGGTCGAGGACGCGTGCATTTTCGACGACATTCAGGAGAATGCTGAAGAGGGCTTGGCGGGTTCTGTCGGTGGAGGGGCGGGTGCCTTCTTGTGGGACACTGATCGCTTTACCCTTCCATAAGCCTGATATAATTCTCACTGCTTAGTTCTGATCGGGAATTGAATAATGATCTGCTTATCAAACAGCTTTCGCCCAGATTTAGAGACTTCTTGTAGGCGATAGATGAGGTAGCCCTTTTTACCATCGGCCTTCTTGCCAATTGCAAAGTTCTCTCTGGTTGCGGCGATGGTAGTCTCCGATTCGTGAACCCATTCTTGCCCTTGCCATGCACCTAGTAGACTGTCGGAGGTTCCCTGGATATCATCGAGACGAGTAAACTTGCCGTTAGGGGAGGTGAGTTCCTTGCCTGATTCGTCAAACCTGAGGGTCGAAATCGGGAAGCCCGTGCCACTCGCTCGTATCATCCATGTTCCATCAGCTGACTTCTCCAGACGTAGGGCTACTGGGCTCATCTCGTGAAACTCACGTTGGTTCCAAGTCTCGATATACTGTGCGTATTCCTTCTTGGTCAGCCCTAGGCGCTCATCATAAGGCAGAGGGACGCCAGGAGTGGCGTTCTTACTAAACTCATTAAACCACTTGGGGTCCTTGAGGGCGCTCTTTTCGACTATGGAGGCGTACTTCTGAATCTCTCGCGGAGGGACCACCATGCCTTCACTACCCTTGATGAATTCATCCACAGGTAAGTACTGAGTGAGCACCTCAGGTGCCGCCCACAAGAGCTGAGTTGGTAGGAGGAGTACGAGGGTATGTAGGATGAATTGTTTCATATGAGTAGATGTAGTGGAGAAGCTGAGTCGCCAAAAAAACGCCTGAGAATTCAGACGTCTTTTCGATCATTAGCGCGAGCTAATTAGGCAGCTTGTGCATTGATATCAAAGAGGACTTGCTTCTGGCCGTGAGGACCTTCGACGATGTCTCTTTTGATAGATACTCCTAGGAGAGCTTCGAGAGTTTGGAGCTCGTATTCTTTTAGTTCTGGGTACTGATCGAATACAGGAGTGAGAGGGTTATGGTATTCCTTGATGCTGATGGAGTCGCTGTCAGCGGTGAATACGTTGAAATATCCTTGTTCTTCACGGAGTTCTGCGAGCTTTTCTGCCTTTGCCGTGAGGGTGCTGAGAGAGTCAAGTACTGGTGCCCATGCTGATTTTTGTTCATCGAAGTGCTTTTCGATGAGCTTTGCTGGGGCATCTGCTCCGAATAATTCTTTTGTGCTTTCGAGGAGGTTTAGAGTGAGGTTTACACCTGCGACTGGGAAGAGTTCGTCACACTTGTCTGTGAGGCGGTAGAGCTTCTCAGGACGACCGACTTCCTTACGTGGTACTCTCCAACTTTCGACGAAGCCTTGCTTCTCTAGGTTGATGCAGTGTTGTTTAACCCCCATGTAGCTCATTTGAACTTCTTTAGCGACTTCAGAGACCGGGAGCCCATCTGAGCGCTTGAGCGAGGCGATAATGGCAGCCTTGCTCGGGTGGAACATTTCTTTAAATATTTCTTTGAACATGTCTGGTGTTGTGCGTTGTTGTGTGGCTGTGTGTAATTTAAATTGAATTTGGTTTCCTCTGTCAATTCTGAATTTCCACATCATAACCATATTTAAACGCCACAAATTTGCAATTAACGTATTTTGAAGACCTTTTTATCACATACAGATTCCGATCTTTTAGCCTTATTTGATACGACCAAGGAGCAGTGGGATAGCCACATGTGGCAGTTGAGGAATAGGGTGAGTACGAGTGAGCACTTAGAAGCTCGTTTAAATTTATCTGAAGATGAGAGAGAGGGGATCGCCTTGACCGCAGGTAAGCTGGCGACGGCTGTAACTCCGCATTATTTCTCATTGATTGATAAGGATGATCCGGAGTGCCCTATTAGGAAGCAGGTTGTACCACGTGGAGAGGAAGCCTATGTTAGTCCTGAGGAGATGGCAGATCCGTGCGGAGAGGATTCTCACATGCCAGTGCCTGGCTTAGTACACCGCTATCCTGATCGTGTTCTCTTTCTCGTGACAGATCGTTGCGCGGCGTATTGTCGATATTGTACCCGTTCTCGAGTAGTATCTGGTGTAGGTGATCAACGGCTGGAGCTCCAATGGGAGATGGCCTTTAAGTATCTAGAAAAGACTCCCACTGTGCGCGATGTCTTACTATCAGGCGGTGATGCATTACTGCTGTCGGACAAGCAGCTCGATAAGTTATTAACGAGGCTGAGGTCTATTCCGCATATCGAGTTTGTCAGAATCGGGAGTAGAATTCCGATATTCCTCCCTCAGCGCATCACCCCGGAACTCTGCGCGATGCTGAAGAAGCACCATCCGCTCTTCCTTTCTATCCATACGAACCATCCCAAGGAGCTAACTCTGGAGGTGCGAGAAGGGCTCGAACGCTTAGCTGATGCTGGGATCCCAATGGGGAACCAGTCAGTGTTGTTGAAGGGGGTGAACGACTCGGTGGAGGTACAGAAAGCGCTTTGTCACAAGTTACTAATGTGTCGAGTGAAGCCCTATTATCTCTATCAGTGTGATCTCATTAAAGGGTCTTCACATCTCAGAACGAGTATCGCGAAGGGCTTAGAGATTATGGAGGGCCTCAGGGGGCATACTTCAGGGTATGCGGTGCCTCAGTATGTGATTGATGCTCCTGGAGGGGGCGGCAAGATCCCGATCAATCCAGAATATATCGTACAACGTGATGAGAAAAAGGTCGTGCTGCGTAACTACGAAGGTAAGGAGTATGTCTACCCAGAGCCTCAAGAAATGTTGGCAGGAGCGATGCAAGAGTAGAATCAGAGCGTCTTTTTATAATACCCATTCTGTGGGCTTTTGCTACGGTGTATTCATCACTCATCAAGTGAGTGACTCTTGATTATGCCTCGTAAAAAGCTTCCTTCTGGTTCACTTCCACTCATCTTTGCCTCTGCTGTATTTATCGTTTCAGGGATCATTATGAACATTAAGCCGCACAACTTTTTGTTAAGCGGTGGAGTAGGTCAGCATGGGAGCACCTCTGTTGGAGGTGCTTTCTCTGGAGAGAGTACGCAGTTTATTGCGTGGTGCTTTATCCTCATCGGGGCGTTCATCGGATATCTTGCGTACGGCTTTATTAAGAGCGAATAGGAGTGACTGGGGGAGGAGGCTAGAGACCATTGAGTCTCGTCTGAGCGCAACAGCTGTGTCCGTCCGGCAGACGCATGAAGCGGGGCACCAGGAAAGTTTACATTATGCAGCTTGGCTGGTAATGGCGTAATGGTTGTTCAGGTGTGTGTATTGAGGGCTGCTCAGGAGAGAAATAGTTGTGAAATGAGTAGAGAAAAGGCTTGCCAAGTGAGGTGGTGAGAAGATAAAAGCACATCCCTTTTTTGAAAAAGTGCGCATTATAAACAAACGAGATTTACTAAGAAAGGGCTCGCCGCGCACAAATCTCACAATCAGCTATTCCTGAATTAAGGTTAGCACAACAGACAATATTATGGACGATATCCTAAAAGAAATGGTAGAAGCTGGTGTTCACTACGGACACCAAACTAAGCGTTGGAACCCAAAAATGAAGAAGTACATTCTTCGTCCACAAGGTGGAATCCACCTTATCGACCTCGACAAGACCCGTTCAGCTCTTGACGAAGCATCAAAGTTCCTCTCTGACCTCTCAGGAAAAGGGAAGAAGATCCTCTTCGTAGGATGTAAGCAACAAGCACAAGACGCAGTAAAAGAAGCAGCAGAAGCAGCTGGTCACTACTACGTTAACTACCGTTGGCTCGGTGGTATGCTCACAAACCTTCCTACAATCCGTAAGTCTG
>WTJZ01000029.1 GCA_011524615.1 Akkermansiaceae bacterium
GTTATTACGTTCTGTACCCCAGTTACATGAGCCCAGCGACTAAGTTCTATACCTCAGGTCTCGGATATCCCGCCATGATGCGTAAGCTGAATAAGCCCCTCCCTGTCGTCACTAGCAAAGCGGGTGAACGCGTCTTTACCCGATATGTGATGGGAGAAGGAGTCTGCTCCAGTGAACCAATCCTCGTCCCTGTCATCCCTCTCGCTACGATTAAAAAGGTTCACTTCAAGGAAGGTGAATATGTCATGAAAGGCCAGGTTCTCGCCGAACTCGATAGTACTCTGGCCGATATCAAGCTCCAATCTGCACGACTCGCTATCTCTACCGCTAATGCTGAACTCGCTAGGGTCAAATCAGGTTCAGCCTACGTACTCGCACAAGAACGTCCACAGATGGAGAAAATCAATCTCAAAACCGAAAAGGAAAAAATCGCGCTCGCAGCAGAAAAAGTAGGCCGCCTCAGAAAAGCACACGAAAAGGGCGTCATCGCTAGAACCTTCCTCATTGACGCTGAGGAAGAATACAGTAAGGCCCAAAAGAGTTATGAGGAAGCACTCATAAGAATCGAAATGGCTGAAAAAGGGGTGACAAAAAGCCTCAAAATCGCCCAAAATGCCGTTCAAGACGCTGAAGAGGCCCTCCAACACCGTCTCTACGAGATCAATACCTACACAATCAAGGCTCCTGTAAGTGGCATCATTGAGCGAGTACTCGTCAAGGAAGGCGAGTACAATCCCGACCCAGGCAAGCCTGGGTTTGTCATCGTGTCAGGACTCTGGTTTGATACCTTCTTTGACCAATCTGATTACCCTTATGTGAAGACCGGCCAGATCGGAGAGATCAGGCTAGAGGCATATCCAAGTATCACCCACCCCGCTCGTGTAGGCCGGATCACTCCAGTAGTAAGCTTTAACGAAGGTGGACCAGAAATCTCCCGACCACTCCGTCCTCGTGGATCTGGTGCTCCAGAGTGGGCCGCCACCTTCCGAACTAAAATGCAGTTCACCATGGTTCGAGACCGCTACCCCATTGCGATGGGGATGACCGGCTTTGGCCGTCTCGCTATCCGTAAGCAAAGTCTAGCCGTTCCTCGGAGTGCCCTGCTCTCCGTCTCCGCTGGAGCAGGTATCCTCTACCTCCCGGGAGAAGAGAATACCTGGGTCGCACGTAAGGTAGAAGTCGGCATCGTAGATGACTATGCTGCTGAGATCCTCTCGGGAATCGAACCGGGTGAGGACGTCATCGTGGAAGGCCACTGGATCCTTCGAGAGACTGACCAAATCGAAGTCACAGAGGAAAAGGAGTTCGACTACACCATCGGAATTAAGCAATTCCCTCTTGGCAATACCGATCGCCAAAGAGACCCTGCGTCCCTGAACCAAGCGGTTAAGATGCAACAAGAGGAAGAAGAAGCTGAGGCGCAGCTCCTAGACGAACTCCTCAAGGAAGCGGAGCAATCTCCAGCCCCAGTCGAGATCGAGGACACCCCTCCACAAACGGAGGAAGAAATTAAGAATGCAGCAGAATCTGCACTCCTCGATGATCTGCTCATGGAAATCGAATCTGGAGGCAACCAAGAAAAGTCGATCTACATCGAAGACGACAATACTATGCCCCCAAGTCTAGAGGAATTACTAGAGATGGAAGCTCAAAAAGAATTAGAGCAACCAGACTCTACCTCTGATAATGATGAAGAATAAAATCATCAACAAAAACAAAAACACAACAAAACAAACACTTGATTAAATATTAGAATCAAAATAACTAAATAAGGAATTCACCATTGTGACATATACTCTATTCATGGTAGACTGATGAGTCAACCATGAGACCAAACCTATGTATAAAGTCACCAGTAACCTACTCCGTTTCGTTCCTCGCCCTGCTCTGCAATCGATTGCCCACCGTGTCCTCCCCATAGTCGGGAAGATCCATCAGGGAGACGAAGTCATGTGCCCGATCTGCGAAAAAGAATTCGCACGACTCCTCGGATATGGCCGTAAGCAGATGTACCGCGCCAACGCCCTCTGCCCAGAATGCCTCTCCCTAGAGCGACATCGACTTATGTGGCTCTATCTGCAGAGGAAGACTAACTTCATGCAGGATGAGCTCAAGGTACTCCACATTGCGCCCGAGTTCTGCTTCCTCAATCGGTTCAAGAGCCAAAAGAATCTCGATTACACTACAGGAGATCTCATCTCCCCACTAGCTGATTACCACTTCGACATCCATGACATCCCCTTCGACAATGACTCCTATGATGTGGTTATCTGTAACCATGTCATGGAACACGTCGAGGATGACCTCCGAGCTATGCAAGAGATCCACCGAGTCCTGAAGCCTAAGGGATGGGCTATCATGCAAGTCCCTCAAGACTACGCTCGTAACAAAACCTTCCAAGACGATACCATCACCAGCCCTCGCGATCGTGAGAAGTTCTATTGGCAAAGCGACCATGTCAGACTCTACGGACTCGACTATGGAGACCGCCTGAGAGAAGCAGGCTTCGCTGTCATTGAAGATCATTTCTCTGAGGAACTCTCCCAACGACGCCGTGATAAGCACTGCCTCCCCCCCCGTGAGATCATCTACCTCTGTTCTAAGCGACCTACTCCGCCTCTAGATTGAATTTCTTCACTCCAAAAATAAAAGTCTAACTAAGACCAAAAGGAATTAGACAAACCCCGCAGAATAGACTTATCCTTGCCTCATGGCAAGACTTGCGGCCTTTGTGTTCTTATGTATCGGATTACTGCTCATCGTGGTATCCCTTAAGGATGCATGGTTTACCCTACCTGCAGGGTGGGAGAAGGTTGATGGCGAACTGATCGCCACTGTAGAGGATGTCCCCGTGACCTCTATCTTTAAGAAGTGCCTTCTCGTAGCAGTGACCGTATGGTTTCTCATGGGAACCTACAAGCTCCTCGTAGAAGGGTGGCAACGCTTCCTAGGATGGAGCTTCTCATGGTCTATGGCTACCTTCCCTCTCTTACTCTGGTATCCACAATGGGTCATCGTTCAGGATCCAGATACCTCAGGGGATGCCTGCTGGCTCCAGCAACAGCATGATAATATCACCTGGCTCGGAGGAGACGTCTTCCGTGCGCATTCCGAGCGATACAATGATATCCAACTCACGGTCAACATGCAGGACCCACCGATCTACATGGCAGCCTTTAAGACCCCTACCGAGTCACTCACTAGTCTAGGGATCGAGGAGATTCCTGAGATCGTCTGGTGGTTTGGACTTAACCCCGGCTTCTCGCAATTCGTTGGTCGTGGCTGGTTCCTTAGCTGGATCGGAGTACTAGCCCTCGGCATGGCCGCCTTTGGACTCCTCAAGGAAATGCCTGACAAGGGAAGGCGTAAGCTCCTCAAGAAGACCTTCTTCGTCACAGTGAGTAGCATGTCACTCCTCATCACCTCTGCAATGTTTCCTGTACTCAAGGCAGGTTCATATATCCGTAAGGCGAAGTCGGCAGCCCTGGAAGGCGAATACAGCGAGTGCCTTAAGTACCTGTTCAAGTCACAAGACTGGATGCCCTCTCTCAAATTCGATACAACCGTCATTCACCAAATCGGACGAATGCAGTTGCTACAAGGCACCAACGACATCCATGCACAAATCTATCAAATCTGGCTCTTTGAGTATCTAGGTCATGGTACCAGGGCTAAGAAACTACTCGAAGAGCTCTCCCTCAAGAGAGAGACCCTCCCCAGAGAACTGCAGCGCGAACTCTCGCGAACCTGGATGCGCATCACGATCGATGACTTTAATGCGGGCAAGGTAACCCAAGCACATCAACAGTTCGGTCGTATCTGTGATACCGAACCCATGGCCATTCAAGCGCGCTTCCACCAACAACTCACTAGTCTACAAGTAGGTGATATCGAGACGAACCGCCTACGCCGTGCTGAAATAGAACAACTCTACATCCCGTACATCCGTAAAGATAAGCGAGGAGTACTCGCTACCTCATGGTTCATCCTCTCACAAGGTGAGTGGAATGCTGGAAATGCTCGCGCTGCTGCAGAAGCTCGCCGCCAATCAAAAGGGCTCTAGATTATGTTGCGTAAACTCCTCATCAGACTCCGTTTCTCTGGCCTCGTCGCGATGGTCATCGGCGCCGTCGTCTGGGCGATAGGCACCTGTTACGACCCATCAGAACCCGCCGGCCGCGTCTACGACTTCCCCCGTACTTGTAAGTGGCTCCGTGTCAAAGATGACTTCCAACGTACAGGGTGCTTTCGTAAGGATTACTGGCTCTCAGGAGAGGTGAAGCATGCTTGGTGTGTCGTAGGGTTTGAGGGAGGCTTCGAGCTCATTGTCAACGGAAACCCTGTCGGAGCCACTGACTATTGGCGAGCCACACGCCCCTTCCAGAACGGCCTTACCGAAGCAGGACAACGTGCCGTCACCAGTAACCCTGCCGTCGCATATAACTTCCCCCGCGAATACCAATGGATGGGGCATGCCAACCACCGAGTCCCCGTCTACTTTGATATCCGTAAGCACTTCAAACCTGGATGGAACACCCTCTCCATGGAAACTGAAGGCCGCTGGACTGGAGTCGCCTTCTGCCTCACCGGCGAGATCGTGCTCGAGAATGGTGAGGTGATCTCTCTGAACTCTGATGAGAGCTGGAAAGGCGAACCTGTACCTGTCGGTATGGGGCAACGAGAATGGTTCCTTCCAGGCATGAAGATTGACCATTGGCAAAACGCAATCGCAGGCCGACGCTTCGGTGGAGGTCAAATGACCTTTGTTCCGAAGAAAATGTTCGAAACGCCCTTTGCGGGGGACTGGATGATCGCGGGCAATCTGAATAATGATCTCAGTAATAAGACTGGGCAAGACTTCGTCTACACCTGGGAGCAAAACGGCGCCGTCGATGACGCTTGGCTGAAAGTCGCCTCCCGCGCCCCTTACATCCTCTTCTTTAACGGTAAACCTGTACTCCCCCCCTCTAAGCAACAACGTGGTCTATCTGAAGGAGGATGGCTCATCAAATGGATGGGGCGCAGGCCGCTCGAAGTTTACCCCACCCTGCTCGATCCCGATGAAACTGCGGGGGCACTCGTAGGCCACCGCTTTACCAATCCCAAGACTGGCGACCATACTCAGCTCGACTTTAAGAAGTACAAGAATACCATTAACAAGACTAAGGAACGACCAGGGATGGCGATCTCCTACACGGAGATCACTAATGACGCAAAGGACCCTAACGATCCTATTGCGGGCACCTCAGACCCCTACGGTATCCTTGAAGAAGCCTTCTGGCGCATTCCTCCAGAGGTACTGCGAGAACGCTCTGGAGAACAGCTCCATGGGTTCGGTATCAAGCCAGCAATTAAGCAAGGGACTAACGAGATCCGACTCCGCCTCCTGGAGGAACCTATGCTGGGGTACAGTCGTAGTCGCAGTGTAGCCATCGCCATGGACGGCCTCATCCTGAATAAGAATGGCTCCCAACAGTACATCAAGAGCAATAGCGACTGGAAAAGTGAGTGGAAGGGAGAAGAATTCCTCACAGAGATCAGCCCTATCGCCGCTGCTAAGGCAGGAACAAACTTCCCCCAACTGAAGTACATCGGAGAACAACGCACCACCCGCTCATGGAAGAACATAGGCCTCCTCATCGCCTTACTCTCTTGGCCAGTCGTGTTTGTCATCCGCCCTAATAAATACTGGGCAGACTTTAGCCTCGGCTTTCTCTTCACTCTCGGACTGGGCGTACTCGTCAAGTATTCCATGTTTGAGCGCAGCGAGTACCTCTGGTACCGGACCGAATACTGGACGCTCATCTACCTCGTAATCAGCATTGCGGGGGGGCTCTGTGTCTGCTTCTACACGGGCAAGAACTTCAAGTTCAAGACCGGTCTACCAAACTGGCTAGTCCTCAGCGTCATGCTGGCTCTGACTCTCTTCTTCAGAGGCTACCGCGTGTGTGAACAACCGATCGACGATGACGAATATGCCTCTATCCAAGCGGTCGTTTCGATCGCCAAGATTGGGGTTCCAGAGATCGGAGTAGGCATCTGGTATAGCCGAAGTCCAGGTTACCACTACCTCGCAGGCGGTATTGCGTGGCTCACTGACTATAACCTATGGGTCCTCCGGATGATTTCCGTCCTCACCTCAGTCGCTACTGCATGGGTCGTGTGGTACATGTCGCGGGTCTACTTCCATAGCCGGTGGATCGCCGCGGTCGGCGCCTTCCTCTTTGCTGTTCACCCCTTCTTGATTTTTACGGGGCACATTGCCCGATTCTACCAGCAACAACAGCTCTTCCTGATCCTGCTGATCGACTTCTTCATACGGGGCTTCATCGTGGCCAATGATGTGAAGTGGCGGGTGATCGCCGTCTTCTGCTTCGGCTTCGCCGTCATTAGCCAGGAGATCAGTATCTCCTTCGTCCCCATTCTTATCGTACTCTACATCCTCTTCGGTAAGGACGTTCACTGGCGCTGGGAGGTTAAGCTGATCTTCGCCTGTGCCGTGACGGGAGCAGTGATCTTCGTCGATATCATCCTCTTCCAGATGAAGTGCATGACCCGCGCCGTCGGCGTCTCCCCTAACGTTGAGGCTACTATCTCACCAAACTTTTGGGAACTGGGTAACCTCTTCGCGATGTTCATCGGATACTCACGATTACACGTCGCCCTCTCCGCCTTCTGGCTTATTAGCCTAGTCTACAGCCTTAAGTCCGGCTTCCGTCGCCTCATTACCCTTCACGTAACCCTCTTGGTCGGAGTCCTCTTCCTGAACCTCCTGATCACCTCTCCCTCATTCCGTTATCAGTACACCCTCGTCGCACTCTGGCTCATGCTCGGCTGCCACGGCCTGTGGGTCGCCTTCGAGATTCTCGGACGCTGGACTAAGAATGTCGCAGGAGCACACGTCATTAGGAACATTGCCGTCTTTGCCATCTTCGTCAGCTGGAGCCCGTGGCGTATTATGGGGTCGTATGAGGAAAAGATCCTCGGCGACCCGATCTCCGGCCTCCGCTTCGTGAAAGCTCACTGGCGCGAGGGTGATAAGGTCATGATCACCGAGCCCCACCCTCATGCGGCAAAAATGGAGGTTGGCCAAGCCGACTATGACTTCGTCGTCCCCATCCTCTACGACTTCACCTACTCTGATAATGGCCTCCTGAGAGACCGAAACGGAGATGCCGAGGTCGTTAACCGGATCGGTAAGATGCAAGAAGTATTCGAAGAAGACGAACGGATCTGGATCCTCGTCAACCGAGAAAAATTCCGCTCACGTAAACGTAACCTTCGATGGGAATACCCTACCGCTCGGGAGGAATTCTACATGCGTGAAAACTGCCGCCTCATGTACCGCTCATACCTCTGGCATGTCTACCTCTGGGACCAAAACCTAGGCAAGTATCATGCCTTCCGCAAAGAACCTGGCAACTTCAGCGAATAATCCAGCTCAGGAAAAAAAGAGCATTTTGTATCAGAAAGAGCTTGCAATACATCCAAGATTACGATTACATACTCCTCCCCTACTAAAAATGCCCAGATGGTGGAATTGGTAGACACGCGTGATTTAGGCTCACGTGCCGCA
>WTJZ01000225.1 GCA_011524615.1 Akkermansiaceae bacterium
AGGCTCGCTTTTGAAGAGATGGTTACAGAGAAGTCTCTCTTAGTCGATTTCGACGAGGAGGTCGTTGGTGTCGACTGATTGTCCTGATCCTGTGTGGATAGCCTTGATGGTTCCGTCCTTGGATGCAGAGACTGTAGTGAGCATCTTCATCGCCTCGAGGGTGAGGAGTGCTTCACCTTCCTTGATGCTGTCACCGACCTTGACATTGAGCTCTGTGACGAGTCCAGGCATTGGTGCACAGGCTTGAGCTGGGTCGTTCGGGTTACCCTTTTGCGTGACGGCACCAGTGCTGGCGAAGTTCTTGTCTGTAACGACGGACTCACGAGGCATACCATTGAGCTCGTAGAAGACGGTACGCTGACCATTCTGGTTTGGCTCACCGATCGAGATGAGCTTGATGAAGAGGGTCTTACCTGGTCCGATCTCGACACTGACTTCTTGACCGATATTGAGGCCGTAGAAGAATGCTGGGGTCGGAAGCGGGCTGAGCTTGTCGTACGTCTGGAGAGAGATCTGGAAGTCTTGGAAGACCTCTGGGTACATGAGGTAACTGTAGAGATCGTCATTCGTAACCTCTCGGTTGATGATGGCCTTTATCTGTTCACGAGTCTCCTCTAGATCTACTGGAGCTGCGAGTTCGCCAGGACGCTTGGTAGTTGCTTCCTTACCATTAAGGATGACGTTTTGGAGGTCTTCTGGGAAGCCGTCTTCTGGTTGACCGAGATCACCCTTGAGGAATCCGACGACAGACTGAGGCCAGTCTACAGATCCAGGATCAAGGCTGGTGACGTCCTCTGGCTTGATTCCCTTGGTCGTGAGGAACATCGCCATGTCTCCGACAACCTTAGAGGAAGGAGTCACCTTGGTGATGTCACCGAAGAGATTATTCACGTCTGCATAGGTGTGAGCGATCTCTCTCCAGCGTGGTCCGAGTCCCATTGCGCGGCCTTGTTCCTTGAGGTTCGTGTACTGGCCACCAGGCATCTCGTGCTCGTAGACCTCAGCAGTACCAGAGCGTGGAGCGGTGATGAATGGGGTGTATGCGGCACAGACGTCTTCCCAGTAGTAGGCGATGTCGTTGAGAGCATTGAGATTGAGCCCAGTAGCGCGCTCGTCGAACTCTAGAGCTGCGACGATCGAGTTGAGGTTAGGCTGTGAAGTCGAGCCTGACATGGATGAGATCGCCATATCTGCGATGTCGACGCCAGCCTCTGCCGCACTGAGGATCGAGCTCGAGTTGATCCCACTCGTGTCATGAGTGTGGAAGTGGATAGGGAGACCGATTTCTTGCTTCAGAGTAGAGACGAGCTTCTTCGCCGCATTTGGACGACAGAGACCTGCCATGTCCTTGATCGCGATGATATGTGCACCCATCTTCTCGAGTTCCTTCGCTTTTTCCACGTAGTACTTGAGATCGTACTTCGCCTTGTTCGGGTCCTCGATGTTACCAGTGTAACAGATGGTAGCCTCACAGAGAACCTTGCCATGCTCACGGATCGCTTCCATCGCTACCTTCATATTCGGGAGGTAGTTGAGTGAGTCGAAGATACGGAAGAGGTCGATGCCTGAGTCCGCTGCATGCTTGAGGAATCCAGCGACGACGTTATCCGGATAGTTGGTGTAACCTACCGCATTTGATCCACGGAAGAGCATCTGGAAGAGGATGTTCGGGACGCGCTCACGGAGCTGAGCAAGGCGTTCCCAAGGACATTCCTTGAGGAAGCGCATCGAGGTGTCGAAGGTCGCACCGCCCCACATCTCCATAGAGAAGAGCTTAGGCGTCTCACGTGCGATCGTGTCGGCGATATTGAGCATGTCGACGGTACGCATACGGGTCGCCATGAGTGATTGGTGCGCGTCACGGAAGGTCGTGTCGGTCACGAGGAGACGTTGCTCATCCTTGATCCATTGTGAGAACTTATCTGGTCCTAATTCTAGGAGGAGGTCACGAGAGCCTTTTTCGATCTCCTTGGTGCTGACAGGAACCTGAGGTACAGGGAGAGTCTTCTCTGGCTTCCACCCCTTAGTGGTTTCATTACCATTGACGATGACGTCTGAGAGGTAGCTGAGCATCTTAGTAGCACGGTCGCGCTTCTCCTTGAACTCGAAGAGTGAAGGGGTCGTGTCGATGAGGCGAGTCGTCGCCTGGCCACTACGGAAGTCCTCATTATCGATGACGTTCTCGATGAATGGGATGTTCGTCTTAACGCCACGGATACGGAACTCACGGAGAGCACGCGCTACACGGTTACAAGCGGTCTCGTAGTCACGAGCGAAGCCAGTAAGCTTGACGAGCATGGAGTCGTAGAATGGAGTAATGACTGATCCTGCATCACCTGACCCTGCGTCGAGACGGATGCCGAAGCCTGCTGCAGAGCGGTAGTTAAGAATCTTGCCATAATCAGGAGCAAAGCCGTTCGCTGGGTCCTCGGTCGTGATACGACATTGGATCGCGGCTCCGTTCACCTGGATGTCGTCTTGCGACATGATATTGATCTCTGGGCTGTCGAGACGGTAACCCATAGCGACGAGGATCTGAGAGCGGACGAGGTCGATCCCTGTGATACACTCTGTGATCGTGTGCTCTACCTGGATACGTGGGTTCATCTCGATGAAGAACCAATCCTTCTGGTCCATGTCGTAGAGGAACTCGACAGTACCAGCATTCTGGTAGTTGATCGACTTAGCGAGACGTACTGCAGCCTCACAGAGGTCTTCACGGATCTGAGGATCGACGCCTACTGCAGGTGCGACTTCTACTACCTTTTGGTGACGACGCTGGATCGAGCAATCACGCTCGTAAAGGTGAACGATGTTACCGTGTTGGTCACCGAGGATCTGGACCTCGATGTGCTTAGCACGTCCGATGAAGCGCTCGATGAAGACCTCACCGTTACCGAATGCCTTCTCAGCTTCTTGGCTCGCCTCGTCGAACATTTGGTCGAGCATTGCCTCCTCGTGTACGACACGCATACCACGGCCACCACCACCGTGTGCGGCCTTGATGATGAGAGGGAAGCCTACTTCCTTAGAGACTTCGAGAGCCTCTTCCTTAGACGCGATAGCATCCTCGGTACCAGGGAGGACAGGGACATTCGCATTGATCGCCATTTGACGAGCCGCGGTCTTATCTCCCATGTTGGCGAGTTGATCAGGCGTTGGGCCGATGAACTTGATTCCGTTCTCTTCACAGAGACGCGCGAAGTCTGCATTCTCTGAGAGGAATCCATATCCAGGGTGGACGAGAGTCACGCCCTTTTCCTTAGCGAGCTTTACGATTCCTTCATAGTCGAGGTACGCTCCTACTGGTCCCTTGGTGATATCCAGTTGGTAAGCCTCATCAGCCTTAAAGCGGTGACGCGAAAAACGATCCTCCTCCGCGAAGATAGCGGTCGTGCGAATCCCTAACTCGTTCGCAGCTCGGAATGATCTAATAGCAATCTCACTGCGGTTCGCAGAGAGTAGTTTTCCTTCAAAAGTGGTCTTTGGCATCGTTCGGGGAGCTTAGAAGACTTTTCACCTGAATGTGAAGGGTTTTTTGCAGGCAATCGCGAGTAATCCCAGATTTTGGTCATCAATACGATTACTTACGCCCTTTTGATACGGTGATTTTAGTACCTGATTGCCTTGTTAAAGCCTGGGGGAAGGGGGCAGAGCCCCCTGAACAGCTTATGATCAGCTCTCTGATGTTGGCTGCTCTGATGATTCTAGGGGGCGCAATAATTGCCCCTGCTGGAGGAGAGACCATCCCCACTTGAGCCATCTGAGCGATGCAAAGGTGAGCCAAATGGCCCAGAAGAGCATGAGACCACGGTAGCCCCACATAGGGATGGAATAGAATCCAGTGGAGGGTAGAATCGAGCTATCACCGACGGCTTGATACCACTTGAGCTCGTTATCATATCCGTGCTGACCTGGCAGGCCTTGGAGGCTAGAATACAGGATATAGAGGAAGATGAGTACGACTATGCAGGCTCCAGCTGCGATGATGACTTGGTTACCGTTATAGAGTAGGGAGGGAAGGTTTTGGATACGCACATGGGGCTTACAGGCGATCCAGAAGAACCAGATGAGGATGAATCCCGTAGCGATGATATGCCCTTGGGTGAGCCCAAGTAAGAGGATGACCCATTCGTACGTCTTGAGAGGGAGAGCCTGTCGCCTTGCTAGTATGAAGGCGGCTACGATACTCAGGATGACTAAGGGCCATAAGAAGATAACAGGACCGATGAGAGGACCGGTAAACCAGAGAGGGAAGCGCTCTCTGTTCTCATAATGGATCTTGGTGGTGACATTGGCCGCCTGGATGGGGAGTTCTACAAGGTCGGATTCGGTGTAGAAGGAGGAGCCGACATTGTTCTTCCATACGAGCTCTATTCGCTGTTCGCCAGGGCGGAGGGCGATGATGACTAGGTCACCCTCTCGGCGCACAGCGGTATCAGTATGGTTAAGAGTGAGAGAGGTCACCTGAGCGGTGGAGGGGAGGGTGATGGGAAACTCTTGCCCGATGCTCGTCTCTAAATTGAGTGTGAGAGTGGTAGTTCGGTGCTGGTCACCTACGGTTGTTGATTGCAGGACGTCTCGGACGGTCATCGTCTCACCCTGAATCGCTTTTGGCTGAGTGATGGCCAGGGAGGCTGATTCTCCAGGCCATGGGTTCCATGTAGGGATGAGGTTCGTAGCTCCTTCTTGATAGATAGGGGAGAGTCCTGAGAGGGACACATGCCATACGGGGGAAGGGTTGACGATCCATTGCTCGACCCAGAGAGGAGTCTCCTCGGCCGTGAGCGTGATCAGATCTGATTGCGAGAGTTCACTCTTCCACTGGGTACGTGTTTGCTGCGCACTCAGTCTGAGCTCTATGTGCCCATCCTTGATGGTGCGTCCTGGTGAGAGGATACGCTCACCCTCCAAGGCGGGGATGGATAATGAGACGGCTTGTCCTACAGGAGAGAGCCTCTCGACAGTGGTGGTGACTTGCCAGAGTAATCCGATTTCTAGGTTTCGGGTGACCTTAAAGACTGGAGCGTAGTGCTGCTTATCGTAGGAGAGTTCATTACTGATCGCTGTTTTTTCTCTGCGAAGAAGACTTGGTTTTCAGGAATGCCGTTCTTGCTGACCCCAGAGATGGTCCAGTCTGGAGCGTTAATCTCGACGTACTTGGGCTTATGTAGGAAGTCCCAAGTCCATTCACTGCTAGGGACGAGTCCCTCGACGAGGATCATGTGGGTGCCTGCTTCGACAGTTACCCACAGGTAGGAGTCCTTTCGGCAGACAGGTAGGGTGATGATACCTCCAGACCATGGAGTCGAGACTGAGACAGGAGACCAAGAGGGGAGTCGACCTGGGAGAGGGATGGCGGTTTTAGTGGCCGCGTGCACCTTTACCATCATTGACAGCTTGCGCTCATGGATGCTGAGATTCACAGAGGGGATCTCAGCAAATCTTGAGATCCCGTTGAGAGGGGGATTCATGCGATTGGCTAAGGTTTGGAGCATTTGCTCCGATGGGATTTCTGCTTTGAGGCTATTAGGACTCAGGAAGAAAACACCCAAGATGAGGGCGGAACAGGCAACGGATGACATCGGTGCTAGAGATGGAGAAAATGGTGTGAAGCGCCAAAGCTGGCGAGTCAGTGAGATCAAGAGGGCGATGAGGAGTAGGGGGCGCACGATGCCTAGGATACGCGTGAGCCAAGCCGGCATGAGGATAAAGGAGACTCTCTCATCCTCATTCACTGGTCCTGACCAGCTGTAATGTACTTGATCTCCTGACCACGATGGTAATGCGGGACCCGTTTGGATTTGAGCCTGTGTATCATAGAGCATATTGGAATTGAGGGAGGATGTTTTTTCCTTACGGATAAGCGACTTCCCTTCCATAGGGGTATTGAGTCGTGTGCTATCGCCGAAGTCGGCAGACTCCACTGAGTATCCGAGTATAGCCGGCTCGTTGCTCGATTGTGTTAAATAATCGAGCTGAGGGAAGAGCGCGTGTGTTACTTGCTGGGAAGTAAATGGGAGTAGAGCCATGAGTACGATACCTGCAGAGAGAGAGGCTGCGATTCGGGTGCCGACTCGGGCTTTGCCCGCGGGGAGAGCACGTGCGAGTGCGAGTAAGCTTACCAAGATTCCCCACCAAAGGCGTGATACTGGTAACTCATGATATCCTATGAGGAATGTGAGAAAGGCGAGCCCTCCAACTCTCCAGTCCCAGAGCTTAGAGATGGTACATGTGAAGATGAGTAAGAAGAAGACATCGAGTAGTGACCACTGAGATAACCAGTCTCCATGAGTGAAGTCTGGCCCCATCACCGCTAGAGCCTGCCATCCTGGAGGCAGGTGGAGTTCGCCTTCGAGTGATTCTACATCTTGCTCCCACCCAGAGGCAGAGATCGAGCGCTTGTTCTCCATCTTTCCTACTGCGGTGAGGTTGAGGTTCCTACTTCTTAGTTCGATTCCTGAGAGCCCAGATTCTGGGTTTTCTGTGATGAGTTGACTTTCCCCATGGATTTGCGCGGCACCTAGCTGTTGTCCTGGGGCGGCGTCTAACCGCCAGGTCTTGAGACCAGTACCAGCAATAGAGTCCTGATAAGTGAGTGTTTGCCCGTCCTGATCTAACCAGAGAGTTCTAGAGAGTGATACAGATGGAGCAACCTTTTTCCCCATTCCTCGCATGGTCTCTGTAACGGAGAATGGGGCAGAGGTCTTCCAGAGGTAGAGTGGGAGGTCTGCCCATTTTGGAGGAAAGGTCGTCTGAGATGCGTCGATGGCTGGGATGCCTCGGAACTCAATAAGACGAAAGTGGGGGCTACTCTGGAGAGCTATATATTCTTTTGAGACGATCGGTGCCGCATCTGATGCGTATTGTATTGTAGTGACAGGTGTCGTGGAGAAGGCTTGGACTGAGATCGTCCATTTGCCTGCTCGCACCTGAGCCTTGAGGGATCCGTGATCGTCGAGGGCAGTCGGGATAGGGCTTGTAATTTTTGAGATTTGCCATCCTGAGGGCAAGATCGACCCTAGAGTTTCCTCGCGACTCTTACCTGTTACCGTTAGGTCTATCTCTGTCTCCATCCACATGGGGGCGCCATCTGTTAGGCAGCGGTAGACTTGTGCGGAGAGGTAGTTCTTATCGGTATTCTCAGAGACAGTGCGCTTGAGCCAGAGCTTCCCGTATTGATCCCATTTTGGGAGAGGGATCGATTGACCAGACTTTTTGAGCTTGAGGATCCCGATTGTCGGAGGGATTTTGAGCGTCTGAGGCATCTCCTTCCATTGGAAGGTGCCTTGGATCTTCCAATTACCTGGCATGAGCGAAATGACTGGAGTGGAGCCTTGCGTGAGAATAGGAGCATCAAATGTTGGGTTCTCCGATGGCTCACTAGGCTGTGATGGTGTGATGGACACCGAGAGAGGCCATGTGGAGGAGTCTCCCGGAAGGGGGAGCCAGGTCTGCTCAAAGGTCTCTACCGAGAAGGTGAAGTCTCCTCCGTCATGATGGAGGTCCAGACGGAGTTCCT
>WTJZ01000150.1 GCA_011524615.1 Akkermansiaceae bacterium
TATCAGAGGCTGACGCAATGATTCTAGGGCTCCGCTTTCGCGATTGGTCTAACGAAGACTTCACCTTATTTGATCAAGCCATTGACAGAGGAATCCCGATCATTGCCACGAGGACTTCTACTCATGCGTTTAAAACTAACAACCCTCTGTGGAAACATTATAGCTTCAACTCAACCGAGGCAGGTTGGGAAGGTGGATTTGGCCGTCATGTCCTAGGCGAAACCTGGATCAACCATCACGGTCATCATGGGAGCCAAGGAACTCTCGCGAGACCTGAACCAGGTCAAGAAAGGAACCCCCTGCTCAATGGCGTAGGCCCTATTACTGTCCCGACCGATGTCTATGGAGTGAACCCTCCAGCCTCAGACACCATCCTCCTCCGTGGATATGTCACACAGGCCCTGAAATCCAACGCTCCTATTGTCCAAGGCCACCAAAATAATCCCGCGATGCCTGTCGCATGGACGCGACTCTATAAGAATAAGGCAGGTAATACTAATAAAGTATTTACCACGACTCTAGGTTCAGGAATCGACTTCCAAGATGAGGACCTCCGACGCTTGATCGTGAACGCATCCTACTGGGCAACAGATCTCAATATCCCGGAGAAGGCAGTGGTCGATTACGCCAGCCAGTATGAACCTCAACACTTCCATGCCGTACAAGGGAGAAAGGGTCTACGTCCACAGGACTTTATGAATGTGACTGAGCCTCCATTCACCATCGATTACTGGGTATCTGAGCAAGATCACAGCACGCTGCCTAAGGTCTTACAACCGGGGCAACGAATTGCCTTAATAGGTGGAGGAATGTTTTCTCGCATGGTCAAGTTTAGCGAATTTGAAACGGAGTTACATACTCGTCTGCCAAAGCATAACCTCGTCATCCGTAACCTCGCAGATGAGGGAGACACCCCTGCCTATCGCCCTCACCCTTCTCGCAGCACTGCGGAGCACTTCGCCTTCAAGGGCGCTCGCGAACTCGTGTCCCCTACACATAACGAAGAACAGATCGGACAAGGACACCGCAAGAACTCCGAGCAATGGCTCTACGACATGGAGCCAGACGTCGTCATTATGTCCTTCGGTTCTAACGAACACTTTAATGGACCTGAAGGGCTAGAGGCCTTCGAGGCCGAATACCGTGCGCTCGTGGAACATACTCTCAAGCAAAAATACAACGGTAAGTCGGCGCCTAGAATCGTATTAGTAACGCCTAGTGCCTACGAAGACCTCTCCCATAAGTACGATGTACCCAATGGTCAGGAGCAGAACAAGAGCCTAGCCCTTTACAGTGCAGTCATTATGCAGATCGCTCAGGACTATCAGGTAGAGCTCATCGATATCTACACTAAGACGCTAGAGCGATTCAGCAACAAACCTCAAGACCGCTCAGGCTACACTCGTGATGGGGCGCTCCTCAACCGTAAAGGCAATCGCTACGTCGCTCAACTCATGGCAGAAGCATTTGCTCGTATCAACCCGATGAACACCTCTCGACGTGACGCCATCCTAAAAGCCGTAGAGGATAAGAATTGGCACTGGCATCAATACTACAAGATGCCAAATGGTATCCATGTCGAAGGTCGCCGTCATTACCCTCTCGGGCGCGATAACTACCCAGGGGAGCTCACTAAGCTCTATAAGATGATCGAGGCTCGTGACCAAGCGATCTCAGCGATAGCACAAGGAAAGCCCTTTGATCTCGCGGCCGCAGATGCCAAGACTGGGCCAGCTCCACAGATCAAGACCAACTTTGGTACCGGCTTAGGGCAACGGGTCGGGTCACTCAATTACATGAGTGGAGAAGAAAGCCTCGAGACCTTTAAAGTACCAGAGGGATATCAGGTTGAACTCTTTGCTGATGAGTCCCGCTTCCCTAACTTGGCCAACCCGTGCCAACTCAGCTTCGATAACCAAGGCCGCCTCTGGGTAGCGGTGATGCCGTCCTATCCGCATTGGCGTCCTGGCAATGTGAAGCCTACCGATAAATTAATGATCTACGAGGACACTGATGGTGACGGACGCGCAGATAAGGAAACTATCTTTTACGATCAATTACACCTCGCAGTAGGGTTTGAGCTCCACACGAACAAACTCGGCCAACAGCAGGTCTACTGCTCTCAGGGAGACTCTCTCGTCCTCCTCACTGACACAGATGGAGATGACCGATCCGATCAGAAGGAGATCGTTTACTCAGGCTTTGACGACCATGATTCTCACCACGCCATCTCCGCCTTTACTGCAGATCCAGGAGGTGGAATTATCATGGGGGAAGGCATCTACCTCATGAGTGCTGTAGAAACTGCCTACGGCCCTGTACGTACCACCAATGGCGGATTCTTCCGATACGATCCTAACCGCCATAAGCTCGACCGTATAGCTCAAATGGCTGTTCCTAACCCATGGGGGATCATGCATGATAACTATGGTCAACCCTTCTATCTCTTTACTTCTCTCGCAGACATGTGCTGGATGCAGGAGAACGCTCAGAAGCATATCTTCGGCATTAATCCATTCCCTAAAAATATTCTAACTGAGCACGGTGTTCGCCCTACCGCAGGGCTAGAGATTGTCTCCTCACGCCACTTCCCAGATGACATCCAAGATGATATCTTGATCTCTAATACCATGGGCTTCAGAGGAATGAAGCAACATCAACTCCTCGAAGATGGAACAGGGTTTACAACTAAGTTTCGTCAAAACACCCTCTTTGGTGAAGATCCTAACTTCCGACCTGCAGGCCTAGAGTTTGCCCCAGACGGCTCCCTCTACTTTGTGGATTGGCATAATGCCATGGTCGGTCACATGCAGCATAATACCAGAGACCCAAACCGTGACCATACGCGTGGACGAATCTATCGCATCACCTATCCATCTCGCCCTCTTGTAGAGCCGGCCAAGATTCACGGTGCGGACATCGATACCCTCCTCGCCAACCTCACCCTACCGGAGTACAATACGCGCTACCGTACTCGTCGCGAACTCCGTTCACGTGATGCCGCGGAAGTCATGCCAAAGCTCAAGATCTGGGCCGCCGCACAAGAGGATGAACAGCATCAGCTGGAGGCATTATGGGTCTCATGGGGGCTTAATGCTCTAGACCAAGAGCTCCTGCAGAAACTCCTCCAGTCTCAAGACCATCGCGTCCGCGCCGCTGCAGTCGATGTCATCCGCTACAACCTCCATAAGGTCGACCACTACCTACCCTTAATAGAGCAAGCTGCTACTGACACACACGGCCGAGTACGTCTCTGCGCCTTAAACATTGCTACATTACTAGAGAAGCACGAGCTCCAGCGCATATATGACCTCATTACCGCTAATGAAGAGAACCAGAACGACAAGTTTATGAAGTCTGCACTCCTCTTAGCCAAGGGGCATCTCCAAGACGGCCAACTCGAGGAGATTAAGAAGTTCGATTATCCCGCTCATGTGACCCAAGGAACATATGCCAAGCATTATTCGAATGGGTATGAAATCTTCCATACCGAGGGATACTGTGGAACATGTCACCAAAAAGATGGTAAAGGCTTACCTGAAGCTCAATTCCCACCACTCCAAGGATCAGAGTGGGCGCACGATCGCGATAAACTGATCAAGATCGCCCTCCACGGCATACAAGGTCCTATTACCGTAAAAGGACGAGAATACAACTCCTCTATGATGGGATTCGGCTCCCTCATTAATGACCAAGACATGGCAGACGTCCTCTTCTATATTCAGAACTCCTGGGGAAACAGAGCGCCAGGGCGTCCGATTTCTGCCGCAGAGGTGGAGAAAGTGCGTGCAGAATACGCAGGACGAGGAACATGGACGGCGGAGGAGCTATATAAGGAGTAACCAAAAAGAATCTCCCCTAATAGCAGGCTTAACCTTAGAGCCTCCACAACATATCAATGCTGATCCGATCATAGCTAATCTACACTCGTGTGATATGCAGCGCCTATGCGCAATATACTCTCTCTAATCGTATACATTCGACGAGAATGTTAGGGGCTTCGGCTCGTGAGATTTCTGAGCTCGTGAACTTCCCGAGAAAGAGCGTTCCTCCACATGAACTACTAAGTAAACGTCGAGTTAATCGACTAATTGGCACATCACCACACAACTCTTTTAATAGAAAATTTTATCAAAAAATAACCAAGAAATAAGATGCAATTCAAGCACATACTATTAGCCCTAGTCTCAGGCTTAACCCTAGGACTAGCCCAAAAACAAGCCACCCCTCCTAATGTAATCCTGATTTTAACTGATGATCAAGGATATGGAGACCTCGGTTGCCATGGTAACGACAACATTAATACACCTGAACTTGATCGCTTACATGCTGAATCCGTACGCTTCACCGACTTCCACGTGAGTCCATTCTGTACCCCGACTCGCTCAGCCTTACTTACAGGGCGCCCCTCAATTAAAACTGGAGCCTTCCGAACCACGGGGAACCGCTGCACCATGCATGACTCCCAACGAACAATAGCAGACCTATTTGCTGCTAATGGATATCGCACGGGCATGATGGGGAAATGGCACATTGGAGATAATGCCCCGAGTCGCCCACAAGATAAAGGCTTCCACGAGGTTCTCTGGCATCTTGCAGGGGGAATTGGTCAAGCTGCGGATTACTACGGAAATGACTACTTCGATGACACCTACCAACGCGCTGGCTCTATCAACCGAAATGGTAAATGGGAGAAGGCTCATGGTTATTGCACAGATGTGTGGTTCCAAGAAGGGATAGAGTTTATCAAACGAAACCGAGAAAAGCCCTTTTTTCTCTATCTTTCACTAAACGCTCCCCATGGACCATACTATGTCCCAGAGGAGTGGGCCGCGCCCTATAAGGGCAAGAAGGGGATTGTAAACCCTAACTTCTACGGCATGATTACAAATATTGACCACAACGTAGGATTACTACGTAAACAGCTTGATGAACTCAAACTCGCAGATAATACGATCCTCATCTTTATGACCGATAATGGCACTGCGTCTGGGGCCAAATTCGAGCACACGAATTCTCTCCCGATAAGAGGCTACAATGCGGGTCTAAGAGGTAAGAAATGCTCAATTTATGAAGGTGGGCATCGGGTTCCCTTCTTTATCTATTGGAAGCAAGGTGGAATAGTAGGAGGTCAAGATATCGACACCCTTGCTCAGCACATTGATGTTTTACCTACCCTTGCTGATCTATGCGGCATTAAGATCCCCAGTGAGGGGTACCCTATAGATGGCCTAGCTCTCACTCCCCTACTCAACGGTAATAAGAAAGCTTGGTCCCGCACCCACATCATCGAGCACCTACATGGAGGCCCTCTCGGAACAACTCCGTTAGATACCCCGTTTAAATACTCTTGTCTCCTCACAGAAAAATGGCGTTACCTAGAAAGTCATGACGGAAAGGAGCTTTACGACATAGAGTCAGATCGAGGACAGCAACATAATGTTATCAGTCAGCACCCTGAAGTGGTAGCCCAACTAGACGCCTATTACAAAGAGTATTGGGAAGATGTTACTCCTTACCTCTTTAAGTTACCAGTCATTCACATCGGAGAGCCTCATCACAACCCTACGACTTTAGCTTCTCAAGATATGAAGAGACCTAATGGGTCCAATACCCCTCATGCCCTCAAGATGCTCAACAGATATCCATTGCTCAAATATCCATGGGGAGTTCGCGTAACTACACCGGGCACCTACACCTTCTCGCTACGCCAATTTACTAAGGAAGCTGCTATTCCTCTTAAGGACATTGTCAGTGGACGAGTAGAGATCGCTGGAATCACAGGCACAGCGGACGCAGAGCCTGGGAGTGATTCGGTCGTCGTGACGATCGACATCCCAGAGGCTGGTGAATATGACCTATACACTTACCTCAAGCGTACTGACGGGAAAGAAGGCTCAGCCTACTTTGTAGATGTAGAGCTAGTCGACTAACACAATGGTTCAAATCTAGCTGGAGCGTCTTCTCTATTACCCATTTGCAGAATAGACATCATCATTACTGAAGACGCGAAGGCCCTTAATAGTTCTTACTAGAAGACTTAGACATAAACCACAGAAGAACTCTCTTCATGATCCTAGCTCACGAAATCATAGGTTCTGGTGAACCTCTACTTTTCTTACATGGCTTGGGCGCTGATCGTCGACAATCGATGGATGCCTTCGCAGACGCCTCTCAAGAAGGTGCCTATCAGCTCATTGCAGTGGACTTCCGCTCTCATGGCGAGTCCATCGATGATAGTGATGGAGATGCACTGAACTTTGATCGATTTGCCGATGATATTATTCATCTCATGGATCACCTAGGTCTCACTCAAGCAACGATTGGAGGCATGTCTATGGGGGCAGGCGTCAGCCTCAACATCGCCCTCCGATATCCTGAGAGAGTGCAGCAACTCATATTGCTTCGTCCTTCCTGGTTAGCCTCCCCCGCTCCACCTCACTTGGCCATCGTTGCCAAAATTGGCCACGATATCGAAGAAGGCGGACTCTTAAAGTCCCAGCGTAGGCTAGAGAACTCAGCCGAATTCCTAGCTCTACAGCAACGAGAACCTAGAGTAGCAGCCTCCTTACTCCCTCTCTTCACTCGTCCACAGGCATATTCAGGAGCATCCGTTCTCTACCGAATGTATGAAAGCCAGCCCTGTGCTGCGCTTTCCGCCCTACAGTCTATTGGTCATCGCGTACTCATCCTAGATACGACACATGATGACCTCCATCCTCAATCAGTCGCTAAACAGATCGCAGCACACCTGCCTCAAGTCAGCTCACATCTCACTCTCCCTCCCCGCTATCGAGAACCAGAACGATACCAACACACGCTCAGTCATAGCGTACTCTCATTTCTATCCTCTTCACATATAACTCATCTGTAGATACTCCCTTTTATAAAGGAAGCCTACCCAAAAAGCCTCTCATTCATCAGGATGAGAGGCTTTAAAATTCATATGGATACTATTGTAGCAATCCTCGCTTATCGCTGACGACGAGCGACTAGTGCGAGACCGCCAAGCCCTAAGAGCGCCATAGAAGTAGGCTCAGGAATGCTCAGTGATACGTTAGTAATGTCCCACTGAGATGCTCCACTAGCCGTCGTATAACTCGGAGTCGTTAGACGAAACACAGCATAATCATTGGTAAAGTCAGCATTGGTGAACCCACTAAATCCTGCATCTAATGTCTGCGTACCATCGGCAGCAATCGTTGTAGTCAGCGTACTTACCGCCGACAGGCCGTACCAAGCATTAGTCGTCGCAGCATCCGCCGTGATATCGTCAAATGTACCAAGATAGTCTACTGTGATCGCAAACGCAGTTCCTGACATCAAGCGGGTATCAAACTCAAGCACAGAGTCATTGATAGGGCCTGTAAGTGTCACTGAACTGACATTAAACGCTAAATAAGTACTAAACTCTCGCGTTCCTCCATTCCCTCCAACCCGACCAACATTGGCATTAATATCATCCGACGCTCCGGTACCATAAGTCGTAATCCCTGTGACCCCCCAATTGTTCGCGCCATGAGGCAGGAGTGTAACAGAGGCATGAGTCATCCCTGTTGCCAATGCAACAGCTGTAATCATTCTAGTAATTTTCATTGTAGTTAGGCTTAATTCTCCTCTCACGAAGAGAATTGATTTTTTAACCCAAAAAGACTCAATAAACAATCAAAAAAGAATAAAAAAGATAATAAGCAACCAAAAACCACACACAGATTAGATTAAGACTGACTAGCAAGATTACACACACGACAGCACAATCTTTGCCGCTCTAGCATTTCTACACCACTCTCCAGCCGCATGTGTACACTCGTTCCCATACACAAAAATCGACGTTGTAAAAAAGTTTGTCCGAAAGTTCAAAACCGCACCTCATTTCTAAAGTGTAGATCAAAGAACACTACAGAAACATTATGAAAAACACTATAACAGCATTATTACTCGTCGTCGGATCATCACAAGCTGCAGTAACTGTTTTTGACTCAGCTACAGCTGGTAACACTGGTGGCGCTGAGTCACTACTTAACGCAAGCCTTAATCGTGTCGGAACTAATGGTGTAGGTAGAGAAATGACTACTTATGTGGCATTCAACATCAACGAAGTCACCTCAGGAAATCTCCTATCAACCTCTACTATAACATTCACATTAACCCCGGCTGCAGGAGTTACACCAACCGACCTCACCATCGACTATGTTGGCACGTATGCGTCAGGCACCGTAGACAACACTAACATCGCTCTCTGGGATGGTGTCGTAGACACACAAATCGCATCTATCACCCCAGCATCTGGCGCTCAATCTGTAGACTTTGACTCAAGCATCCTTGATTTATCAAATGACTATGTTGTAGTCCGCTTTTATGATGCCAATGTAGATCGCACCTCAGGAACATCTTCACAATGGGACATTTCATCATTAGGAGCATCCATTCCTGAGCCATCTTCAGTTGCGCTCCTTGGCCTTGGTGGACTTGCACTTGTATCTCGCCGTCGCCGATAGAAAACCATTTTAATACATCACCCTAAAAAGCCATAACCCACACCTTGGGTTATGGCTTTTTGCGCATAAAAAAACATAGATAAAATGTGCGTTATTAACAATTAGATGTGCTCTAAAAACCACTTTAATATTTAACAAAAAAACAAACATACAATACCATAACATTATACATAACAATCAACATCTACAAATAATGCATAAATATTTATGGATCATCCCTTATATCGTCGCGAACGCTTCCGCTCAAATCACCCCTGTATTCTCAACAACTGAATATATCGAGTCTCACGGTGATTGGCTCAGTATGTCCAACCGTGACCTTGGTGTAGATCGCAGTCTAGGATCAGACGGTTTTATCTTCTTTGGTAACTTTGATGGCAGTAGTGCAGGAGGGCAGTCATACAATTCTAACACTACGTCGTTACCAGAATATGTCTCAGCTCACACAGCTGGTACTCATTTTGACTCCGTTGCCGCTGGCTTCGCTCATTATGGAGTCATTGATAACCCCGCTAGTCTAGATGGGAATAATGCTTATGCAGGAGTAGCGATCGCTCGAACGAGTGGCGAAGCAGGCCTGGAACTAGAGGTCATGAATTTCACGATCTCGGATATTTCCGAGGGAGATGTAGTGAGAGTAGGCATTTTAGCAGGGATTGAGGGTAATCCGGATGGCCGATGGGATCCTACCTCGATCAGCTTAAGCGATGGAGTCAATAAGGCCACAGTCGGAGATCATGACACCTCCCCTCTTACCATCACAGACACAGGCTGGGTCTTCTTTGATCTCACTTCTGCGGGGACATACACAGTGTCTGGGACGACCCGTATCGCGAATACGGGCGGTATCAGTATCGGTGGGCTAACTTTTGATAAAGCTCAGATCACAACAGAGCCGATCAAACCAGCGTTCACCTCCACTGCGTATGCAGAAATAAGCGGAGATTGGCTGAGTATCTCAGGTAGTGATATAGGCAGCGATGACATACTGGGGACCGACGGCTTCATCTTTTTCGGAGCATTTAACGGCAGTGCGGCATCTGGTCAGCCTTACACCACCAATGTCTCGAGCTTACCTGCTTATATCTCCAACCATGCTGCTGGCGCAGACTTCAGCCTCGTCGCTGCAGGGTTCGGATCATACGGGGCTATTGATAACCCTCTCACTCTAGACGGGCAAAATGCCTTTGGAGGAATTGCTGGAGCACGTGGGGGCGCTGTGGTCGCAGGTTCAGAACTAGAAGTTATGAGCTTCACGATATCAGACCTCGCCCCTGGTGAGGTCGTTCGAGTAGGGATCTTATCAGGGATTGAAGCAAACAGTACAGGCATATGGGACGCCACCTCCATCAGCCTCAGTAACGAGAGTTATAAGGCTACGGTAGGAGACCCTAGTTTAGCTCCTCTCGAGATTACGAATACGGGATGGGTCTTCTTTGATATCACCTCTCCTGGGACATATACGGTCTCAGGGACGACTCGCGTATCCTATGGTGGGGGCGTCGGCATCGGCGGAATTACCTTTGACAAGACTGGTCTCACCTTAGCGGGGGGCTCTTCTCTGAGTGTCGACTTTGGTTCTATTGAGCCAGAGAGTAGCACTTACTTTAATCACTATTCCGATCTCACAATTGCAAATGCAGCTACCGAAGCGTTTGCCAATATCCTAACGGATAGTGAAGGAAGCTACCTAGGTGGAGTCGGCTTTTCTATCACCAATAATTCTGGACAAGAGACTGGAAGAGCGGTGGTCAACACTGGGAGCGCAGGTTATCCCTTTATCACAGACAGTACGGTATACACTGATTGTCTTATCTCGAACGATACAGCCGCAGCCCCATTAACAGACGGGACTGTCTCTCCACTCACTCGGGGTCACTTCGTTCTGACCTTCACAGGCCTAGACGACTCGCTGACCTATAATCTGTCTGGTGGGTTTTATAACGGCAACTCCAACTTTAACTCCATCTGGACCGCAGATGGGGAATCATTCTCAGCAGACAACGCAGATTCTGGTTATGGGATTTTAACAGACCTCTCAACAGACGGAAACGGAACGCTAGAGATTAGTGTGATGAGAGCATCCAATGAGTCCCATCTCGCCATCGGAGCGCTCAGGCTTACTGCGGTTGGCCCTATTCGAGAGGACGGAGGCTTAAACTTTCCTCTGGTAACCCCTGCAGGGGGATACTCCTTTCCTGATGCCTTCCCTGCTCTCACGTTTGATCAGATTGGCTCCTTAGATGTATTAGACGGACACCCAGAAAAACTCTTTGTCGTTCAGACCAATGGCCTCGTATGGATGATTCCCGACGTGACCGCGGAGACTCCCGAGAAAGTCTTATTCCTAGACCTTTCCACCTTTGGAACTAATTCTAATAGTAATTCCGTAGGAGGCATCGCCTTTCACCCTGACTTTGACAATAACGGGTACTGTTATCTAACCTATCCCAGTACCAGATATAACTGCTCACGAGTCTCTCGATTTACAGCTGATCCAACCACCTTTGAGTTAATCGACAACTCTACTGAGGTCATCTTCATCGAGGAAAGCTTCCAACCGTCTCATGGCTTTAATCACCCCATATTTGGTCCTGATGGATACTTGTACGTTCCTATTGGAGATGGAAAACAGGTTCCATATAATAGCCGACCTCCAGAACGTTTGACACAAACCATTGATGAAGGGTTTTGGTCCTCAGTTCTGAGAATCGATGTCGATAAGTTGCCAGGCAACTATGAGCCTCAGAACTTGGTCAGTAATGACGCTAATGGGCGCTGGACAGTTCCTGTCGATGAAAATGGCTTAGCCTACTACTCTATTCCTGCCGACAATCCATTCTTAGATACTACCTACAATGATGGTCGAGGAGTGTCAGCCGCCTTTAGTAAGGCTACTGAACCCTTCAATGTCAGAACAGAGATGTACTGTATTGGACTCCGTAATCCTTGGAAAATTGGCTTTGTCCCAAATACCGACACCCTATGGGTTGCAGACGTGATGTCTGCTCAAAAGGAAAGATATTTAATCATGCCGAAAGGCAGCAACGCAGGCTGGGGATTCTATTCAGGCACTGGAGATGTAGAAGAGCTACAGAGTTATTATGGAGTCGAGGCTCCAGCAGATGTGGCGTACATACAGCCTGTTGTCGAATATAATACCTCCGATAGTGGTTCAGGTATTGAGAACAAGTCTATCATTGGAGGAGACTTCTACACCGCTACTGATATTCCTAAATTATCCGGAGCCTTCATCTTCTGCGACTACAACAGAGGAAATATCTTTGCTCTGCATCGCGATAACCACTCTGATTACCAAGAGGTCTATCCTGTGCAACAGACAAACGGTTATTACGCTCTCGATGACACTGGGATGACGGAGTCCACCCTTGGAGGGATCTTTGACTTTGGAACGTATAATGGTACCGTGGAGCAATTAGGAGTAGAAGCTGGCATCACTGCGATGGTGGCAAACCCGACAACAGGTGAGATGCTCTTAGCGGATTCGACCTCCATTCGGAAGATCACATACTCGGAGGGAGACTTTGATAGCCAATTACCACAGACACTCACGGCAACGGGAGCGATCAAAGACACGCTGGACTTCGTTACCAGTGATGCCATGCATCCCTATGATGTCAACCTGACCTTCTGGTCTGATGGGGCGCTCAAGAGCCGTTACATCAACCTCGTCGACACCTCGGAGCCGATTACATTTTCTGAGGACGGGTTCTGGGAGTACCCCGCAGGAACAGTCACGATGAAGCACTTTGACATGGATCTGGACAGGGATAACCCTGGAACCAATGTGAAACGCATCGAGACTCGCTTCCTCGTGAAGACTCACGACGGATTCTACGGTATGACCTACCAATGGGATGATGAGGGTACAGAAGCGACCTTAGTCCCAGAAGATGGCGCTAATGTAGATCTCGCAATCACCGAAGGAGGGGTCACAACGACTCAAACCTGGAGACTCCCATCACGCGCAGAATGCTATCAATGCCATACCGCAGAGAATCAGGTCATGCTAGGGTTCAACACCCGACAACTCAACCATGAAGGGAGCTTAAACGGGGTCTCTGGAAACTTTCTTACACTACTAGAGAACGCAGGCTATCTCTCAACCTTATCAGCAGACCCAAGTTACCTACCGAAGTATAGTCATCCGAGTGACACTTCCGTAGATTTAGAAGAACGGGCTAAGTCGTACATTGCAGTGAACTGTGCTTATTGCCACTATGACGGCAACAGCTTAGTCCCTGCCTCCTGGTCGGGAGAGCACCATCTGGGGATAAATGCTACCGATTTACTCCTAGGAGAGGCGATTGGGTTTAAGATTGTCGATACCTCTGACCGCCTAGTGATTCCTGGAGATACGGCGAATTCGATCATTCTGAATAGAGCCGCAGCAGCCAATGGCTACTCCCGTATGCCCCCTATCGGAAGTAATGTCATCGACCAAGAAGGCGTCGCCTTACTGACCGAGTGGATCAACAATTACGCCAATGTACAACCGGAACTAAATGCCTCTACGTCTAGCCTTAACATCGCGGCCAATACTCCCACAGGCACTAGCCTCGGCGCCGTCATCGATGCCACAGATGCGGACTATAGTACGGATCGTAATCAGCTGACCTACTCTATAGTCGCAGGAAATGATGAAGGCTACTTCTCCATTAATGCTCTCACCGGTGAGATTTCACTCAACGCTGATAGTCCAGCCCCCTTGAGCGCCTCTTCGCAAACCATTACCATCATGGCTACTGACGGGTTCACGAATAACCCAGGAACGGTAACAGCCGATGTCGCGGTGAACTTCACCCGTATTCCTTATGATTGGGCGCAGTCACAACGAGGTACCCCTCTAGTAGATCCATCGGGAGATAGTGATAATGATGGCACCCCTGACCTCTTTGAATACTTCGCGGGCTCTAACCCGAATGACCCAGGAGAACGCTTCGCAGTAGATACCCCAATGACACAAGATGATGAAGCCAGCGATGAACGCGAGTTCTTCTTTGAGTGGTTCATGCGTAAGGAACTAGTAGCAGGGACAGACTACCTCATCCAGGGGATGTCTGAGCACGGCGAGAGCTTTGAGACCCTTGCTGAGAGCACCGACTATACCGTCGCCCTGGTGGAAGAAGTCGCAGACAACCCTCTGCTCAATCGCATTTGTATCAAGGTTCCATCTAGTGGCTCTACCTACCTCCTGCGGATTACCGCTGCAGAATAGAGCAGTAGCGCACAGAATTAGGTCTCGCCCTTGAGACCTAATACCCTCTCAACCATCATCCCCCTTAACTCGTTCAGAACGAACTCTAGATTTACTCCCCTCTACCTATACTCGATGACAAAGTCCTCATGCATACCACTCGCATTCAGTAGCCTTAGCAAGGCTTGCCCCACCTGACTGCTCTCCTCTGCATATTGTATTGGTAAGGTAAGCTTCTTAATCTTCTTTATATCTAGAGGCTTCGAGAAATGAAGTTCTCTAACCTGTGATAAGTCTACGCTGTCGAAAGAACATCCATCGAGCATATTTAAGTAGAAGTAAGACTCAGGGGTAATCACTATCAGATGGTCTAATCTCAACTTGTCTAGATAGGATATGTAATGCCTAGGTGACAGAGTACTATCTACATTCAGAGGAGCCGGAGCCCGTAAGGTAAGAGAGTTTTTCCTAAACTCAACCCGGGCATCCTTATTCATTCTCTTGATAATAGCTCTAATGGGTATTCTATAGACCTTTCCATCGCCACACGCTACATCGTATCGCAAGATAGACTCCATATGCTGAGCTGTGATCTCATGATGAGGCTCCAAGGCACGGAAAATTAACGCTAGCTCCTTGGAATTAGGGCGATGCTCTTTGCTAAAGTGATACTGTTCAAATTCCTGAGCAATCTGGTACATCACCTTAGTCATAGGAGTATCCGTAATATCTTCGCGTGTCAGGATCTCTGAGAAATTCAAACCAAGGAAATGGGCCTTAACCCACATATTAAATGTCGCCGTATGTGTCGCATCCAATTCAAGGCACTTGTTCATTAACACAATGGCTCTCTCGAGCGGAGCGATGGGGTCTTGATTCTCACTCCCATAATGGAATACCCCTTGGCTCTTATGCATCGCATCGGCAGCAGCTCGGAGGAGACGAGGATGAATATTATCACTCGTGTCTTGGACAACTTGCTCGAAGGCCTCGTACTCTTGATGTATCGCCTCACTCTCGTTCGCTACCCGTTCAGCCTCGTTTTGATACTGCTCCGCTAGAGTCTGCACCGAACGGGTCTGAGCCTGAGAGTAAAGCGCGATCGCAACCATAACAACCACAGCGATGAAAGTAACAATCGCCACCCGTTGATGACGCTGGACAAAGCGGAACGCCCGAATCACCGGATGCGCTCTCTCCGCTTTAATAGTATATCCTTCCAGGAAGCGGATGATCTCTTGCTTGAGCTCATGTACTGATGCATAGCGGTTCTCTGGCTCTGGAGCTAGGGCCTGTTGGCACACACTCAGTAAGCGCTTATTAGCAACAGGATGCAGTTGAATCGCGCCCGTACGCGTCTGCTGAAAGATCTCATCTCTACTCTCACCTTTAAACGGCGGATACCCTGTTAACAGAAAGTACAGTAACGCGCCCAACGAGAACGTGTCTGTATAATAGGACTTCTCACCACCATCAATCTGCTCAGGAGCCATATAGCCAGGAGTACCCCGAACAGTACCGTACAGAGTATTGAACGCCTGCTCAGAGTCAACAAACGGAGTAGAATCTGACGGAGCAGTCGAATCGAGGCGCTTACCTAACCCCCAGTCACACACCACGACCTCGCCAAATGTATCACACTGAATGTTCTCAGGCTTGAGGTCTAGATGCAGTGTCTCCTGTGAGTGAGCATAGTCGATCGCGTCACAAATCTTTAAGAACGTCTCCAGCTTGGACCGTAAGGAAAGAGGCTGCTGGACATAACTCGCCAGAGTAAAGTCTGATCTCAGATCCATCGTAAAATAGGGACGCTGACTCGCCTCCTCCACATTCACGTCATAGACCTTAATAATATTCGGATGATTTAACCGAGCCGTTAACCAAGCCTCATGAATAAACGCATCAAAGTAAGAGGCATCCAAATTCGGCTTTAACTCTGCTAATGCCACAGGGCGCTGGGTCCTCATGTCATAACATTTGTACACAGCCTTTAATGCCCCTGTGCCAATGAGCTCACGCTCCGAATAATGCTGCGCAGAACTACGTAGAAAGTGATAGCTAGGTGAGTCGCGATCCTTATCAGGCTCTCCTACTAGAGAGAGCCCTTTGTATATCTTCCACAGTTCATCTTCGATATCATCGTATTGATCCATACACCCGCCTCACTAGAATCTATATGTTCACTTCTTCCTTCAACTTACTGATTTCGACCATTAGGGTGCGCTTCACACGTTGCTTATATTTATAGACTGTATCAACGCTCAACTGTGTACGCGATGCGATCTCCTCTGTGCTTACCCCCGCCAGACTCCATCTAAAGACTTGTACCGCCTGAGAGTTATACTGCTCTTCCGCACGTTGTAATGCGATCTTACCGAGGTAGTTCTCCCATTGTCTGACAAAGTACTGATCAAACTGATCTTCTTGAGCGGAGAAGATACCTTCATGCTCTTCCAGGAGAGAAATCTTTTTACTCTCCGAGGCTAACTTGCGGAAATGCATCTGAACGGTAGAGCGCACGAGAAAGGAAAACCAAGTTCGGAAGCCCCCCTTTTCTCGATCGTAATTCTCCAGTTTACGTGCTAGATTACTCATTACCTGCTGACGCAAATCGTCTAGATCGTCAGGAAGAACACTTGATTTCCTAAGAAGGTAATAGACAAAGTTATCATAGGTATCAATCAGCTGATTCCAAGCACCTGTATCATTATGATCCAGTGCTCTTTCTAAAAGTGAATAGCTTGTCTCGTTATTTGAATTCATAAGCGGTTAGTACAGAGATGAGGCCGCACCATTAGCTACATGATCATTATCGACGCTCTCAAATACCACTATTACAAAAAATATTTACCTTTGTCTAGATGTAAAAAATAGTCATTAAACCCAAATGACACAACCTCCACAAAGTGATAAATAATCAAATAAATTCAAACCAAAAATCCAACAAAAAACACTAATAAGTTACAAATAAAAATAAAACCATCACCAAACCTCCCACAAAACCAACGTGAACCAATAAACCTTGTATATTACCATCAAAAACAGATTTGACGATAATAGACAAGGGTGTCCGACTCACTGATTTGGTTACTCATATATAATGGAGTAGATAATCGACCCCAAACTATCTACACACGTCACACAAAATCAACATGCCCCCCCTCGAGGAATCATCATGCTCTCGTATAAAAATAACTCTATGAGAATCACAGAGCGCGTATCCATATTGGAAAAATTTAGCCTCAATAACTAAAGACGATAATAAGATAAAAAATAACGATCCCCCTCTGAGAGATCCAGCTCATTATTACTGATTCTCACGACTGCTTGCAATCAACAGCGTTAAACATCTCTCCCCCGTCACCTACCCCGACCCAGAACGTCTAACTCTCATTACCTTTCTCGGAGCAACAATAAACAAATCAGTGCCATGAATAATCAATACCACTCTGAAGAGACGCTGATGATAAGCCAGGTCACAACTCTCTTTGACCTGATGCCTGACACAACCTTTTTTATCAAAGATCACCAGCTGAGATACATTACGTGTAATCACCGACTATTGGAAGTAATGAGGGTCCAAAGTAGAGAAGATCTACTCGGCCAAACGGATCAACACTTCTTCCCCGCGTATCTCGGCTCAGACATATATAGGGACGATCTGAGCCTTCTCCATTCCAGAGTACCCATAGTCAAGCGTACCGAACTGATCCCTCGTGCTACAGCAACTGGTTTCGTTGATTGGTGCAGAACAACAAAAATGCCTCTCTGTAATCAATCAGGAGAAGTCATTGGTATCATCGGATTTTCTAGACCGTATGATAATGAAAGTAGGCTCATTGATACTCATCCAGCCCTCGAAAAAGCCGTATCATACATCCAGAACCATTTCCATGAACCGCTCACCACACCTAGCTTAGCCAACATGGTAGGCCTATCACCGAGTACCTTCTTGAGACGCTTTAAGTCATGCTTGGAAATGACTCCTAGAGAGTACATTCGTAATCTTCGAGTACAAGCATCCTGCCTCAAACTCACTCAAACCGCTCTCCCCCTGGTAGAGATTGCTGACACATGCGGCTTCTTTGATCAAAGCCACTTTTCTCGGGAATTCTCACGTATCATGAAAGAAGCGCCATCTACATACCGCAGACGATACCGCCTTTGACTAGCACTCCACTGCTACATCAGAGCCAATACAAAATGGAGTGAACTAAGGCTAAACGAAGCAAAAACTCATCTCCACATACCTAAACTACTCTACTGTAGAAGTAGCCCGTATCACTCTACGGTAATTGTGACTACTGTGTCTCGTGTTTCTACCTGCGCCTTAGGAGAATTCTCTGAGAGATATCTCTTTAGTCTATCGGCTTCCTCTGGGCTTACTAGTTCGACCTCCCAGCGCGATACATCCCCGAGAGAGAGCCCATCAGATACAATCTTAAACGACTGACTACCGAGTAAGATATTCGCTAAAAATGCGCCTAAGCGATTCTCGTAGCCCTGTCGCTGGGGTACCTCATACTGATCTGGAGACTGCGTATAGAGCGCTGAGTCTAGGATCTGTTGCATCGATAACGGCGGTTGAGAAATCGCTTTTGTATAAGGTTGGTACAACTCTGACTTATAGAGCTCCACAATGAACTCCGCATTCCCCATCAATAATTGCTGCACAATACCTGATAGGGGAGCAGGCAGCTCCTGACAGTCGCGAAACGGTAGACTGAACTGCTCCATCGGTAGCATATCGATCAAGCCGATCGAGCCATAAAACTGAGCAAAGGACTGACGAAGACCTAGGATGAGAGAGAGTCGAGCCATCCGTTCATCATAACTAGGGTTCCCAAGATGAATACGGTTCCCCATATCAATCTCATGATGGAAGAGCAGATCATAACAAGCCATCGCAATCTGACGCTGGTGCTCTGGATCAGATAGATCTAAGTCATCACGATAAGAGATCACCGTCCCCTCTGCATTACTAAATGCGCCTGACCAGCTAGCAAGGTAGTTCCCCCCTAATTCCAATAAATTCTGATCTGGGGAAAAGTGGGCAAAGAACCGCTGTAAGTGCGCATATTGAGTGGCGCCTCCCAAGTATTGTAACAAGAGCTCCTCCCGCGCCTGGTGATACTGTTCAGGAGGTAAGGCGCGGAATGAGACTTGCTTTAATAGCCTCACCTTCAGTAACGAACACACCTGCTTGACGATCGTACGCGGTGTCACAGTCTCCAGCAGATTATAATGCTTTTGCTCTAGCTTCTCCACCTTTGCATCACGGAGCGCATAGAGGAATTGATCATAGGTAGAATTAGGGGCTTCCGTACCCGCGCCATTCACCCAGAGCGTTCCCGTAATGACTAGAGGCTCCGCGATGTATTGGAAGTTCTTCTTCCCCTTCTGACGAATATAAACCATCTCCTCCTTCATCGGAGATTGGCAAAAGTTACACCCGTTGGAGGAAGGCATCAACATAAACTCCTTCAGGTTCTCGAGACTGTTAAAGGGAACCATATAGCCAGCTAAACGTACCTGCTGACCGTCTAGAGCCTTGATCGCATCCGCTACCATAGGCTCACCAGACTCTACATCATAGTAAACATCTGCGAGGGTATCGAGAGCCATGATAGACTCCTCAGCACTCAGGATACAGAGGCTGAGACAGAATGAGAGAAACAACTTCATTAGTGGTCGTGATGGTGATCATGGTGCCCGTGCTCATCACCGTGGTCACTGGTATGTAATGGGTTCTCATGCACATGAGGTACCCCAGAGGTCTCCATGATAAGAGCCACGACCGGGTGAATCGCCTGAGCAAGAGAATCCAGTTCATCATGCCCGAGAGTGTCCTTCTTCTCAATCTCGTCACTGAGTGCCGCGAGGTCCTTCAATAAAACAGCTAACTGTTCAGGGTTCTGCGCATTCTCAGGAACATGGGCGATCACATCAGCAATGATCACGGTTGCATTCTCAAGAAGCTGATTCTGAGTCTCGTGATCATGTACGAGTGCAGCCTGTTCCACCTTTACACTTAAGTCATCTAATGAGTTGAGCTCTGGCCACTTCACCTCAGCCTTCTCTCCACATGAGACCAGCGCTACCGCTCCAATAAGTGTCATTAATGTCCGCATTGTCATTCCCCCACTTCTACCCCCCTTTAGATTATACGTCAAGACTGGTTAATTTATCACACAATATCAGAGGATCATGGCACTTCTCCACACACTTGCATTACATAAGGATTATCACTCTAACTCTGGGTCATTACTCACTATATTTCTCACGACTCATGGACTCCCCCACTTGGCCATGCTCGGATCGTCGACCATCATCTCTGCAATGTTTCTCTTAGCTTATGAAGATACGCCGATTTTGATCCTATCTTTGAGGTATTCAAATATCCGCTTCGCCAAGAAGCTGAGTAAAAATATAAGCGTTAAGGTAATCACGATCGACGCCTCTGCGGGGTAATCAGCATAATAGGCCACAGTGAGCCCAATACTCGCCCCCAGAGCACCTAAGATCCCACTGGCGATGAATATGACCCTAGGTCGATTACTAAACAACCTCACCGTAGCTCCAGGTGTCACAATCAACCCTATCGACAAGACGCAACCAACTGCTTGTAAGGTCGTCACGAGCACCAAAATCAAGAGAGCAAAGCTAATATAGTTCACCGCCTGCACAGGGACCCCTAAAGTCCGAGCCACATTAGGCTCAAAGAGCGTCAGCAGAATCGGACGCTGAAAGAGGGTCAATAGGGTCACTGACAATGCTCCGATCCAAAAACTCATCTGAAGGTCTAAGTCAGTCAAACCGAGAATATTACCTAAGAGCCAGTGCTCTAGCTCTTGTGCATGTCCCAACCGATTCAGTAACACGATCCCTAAGGCAAAGGCCCCCGTATAGAGAATCGATAATGTCGTATCCTGACTTAATCGAGAATACCGGGCTAATAAAAGTGAACATGCCCCAATCGTCACTGCCATCACCACCGCACCAGCAAAGGCACTGACCACAGTCAACCCGACCATCAGTGCGGCCACCGCTACACCTGGCAAGAGAGAATGCGATAAGGCTGAGAGCTTGAGTGGACTACGGTTCATCAAAACAAACGCACTCGTGTAGCCGTTGGCAAACCCAATAATCAAACACGCCAAGAGCGCTCGCTGAAATAAAACTAACTCTAACATAGGATCTAAAAGTGAGCACAGTGAAAGAGGTTCTTCACCTCTGGTGAGCTCATCACAGACTCACTCTCTCCAAATGCGACCTGCTCTTTATTCACGACCAAAGCCGAATCAAATAGCTGTGTAACGGTATCTAGGTTATGATGTGATGCGATAATCAGATGACCGTTATCGGCTAAGCTCTTTAGCGTATGGGACAAGTGAGTTCGTGACTCCGCATCGAGACCATTAAAGGGCTCATCTAGCAAAATGACATGCGCCTCCTGAGCAAGGCAGCGCGCAATAAAGGCACGTTGCTGCTGTCCTCCTGAGAGCTCATCAATCTGCCGATCAGCAAGATGAGACATCTCCATCACCTCCAGAGCCTTATCCACCATCGTGAGATCATGCGCCGAAAACTTCTTCCAAAAGCTCACTTGCGGATACCGTCCCATCGCTACAACCTCCCTCACCGTAATAGGAAAGTCCTTCTGGTGAGCGTCTAGTTGTGGGAGATATGCGATCTCTCTTGACCACTTAGACAGAGGCTTATCCTGCCATAATAGCTCCCCTTCAGAATGAGTCTTAATCCCCGCTAAGATACGGAGCAAG
>WTJZ01000126.1 GCA_011524615.1 Akkermansiaceae bacterium
GAATATTCTAGCAAGACAAAAAATATTGAGACTTCGTAACTATTTGGGAACGGATTCCACCAGCTAGCAGTAAAGCAACACCATCATTTGAGACTTTCACTAAACTAAGGCTCAATCTTGAGGTGCTGTCCGGAAATTGCTCTATCATAACTCCCATGCCTTACTGGAATATGGTGCACTAAAATGATACTCATAGTCCGTAGATTTTTGGTTGCGATTGAGAAAGAATGCTAAGCACTTATGGAAAGAAACTCTCCCTGCTCTACTCTCGTACTCCAACGGAGCAGTTTGATCAATGGATCAAAACTGACAAACTTCGCTTTCAAACTCAAGAATGCCTTACCTCCAGATCTAGTCTCTCACATTAATGAGCTAGAAGGGAGCAATAAAATCCAGCATCGGATAGCAAGCATCCTAGAACACACCAAGCTAGAGTTCTCAAAAATCAAAGGTGACACTTACCGCAACAACATTCGGCTCATCGATGCAGATCTAGAAAGAATTCTCTCTGTATGCTTACTCAAATACTACACAGGTAGTGTACGTAAAATAAGTGATATGAGCACCGCCCTAGAACTGGAAAACCCCTGCGGCTACGAGAGACTAGATCAGCAGCCCTTTTACTCCTATAAATTGAAGAAATTCTTAGTCGAGCATGCCTTAGGTATGGTCGCAAAGGATGTGTGGGATGGTCGCTATCATGCGTCTGGGGGATACATTGTCGTAAAAGCGGATGGCAATCTCGTATCCTACCATTTAATGAAGAAGAATCTCTTTGAGGACTACTTATTCTCTAACACTAAGTTTGATACGATGAGTACCAATCCTCGCAAAGGAGATTTTGGATACATTTATCACGAGTCAGGTGAGCAGTATATTGATCTGAATCTAATGGTTAAATTCGTTAAGTAGACAGATCTCAAACGTCTAAGTAGGTACTCATCATCCAAATGAGTACCTACTAGAAACTGAGTTACGCCTCGATCTGTGTCCAAGTCGCGTTGTACTTGGACGATTTCACGACGGCTTCGATGAAGGCCATGCCGCGGACTCCGTCGTCGATCTTAGGGTAATCGAGACAAGCTGGGTCAGGATCTACCCCATCAATAACAGCTCGGAGGTGGTTGACGAAGTTCTTGTAAACATTCGCGAAGGCCTCTAGATACCCCTCTGGGTGACCTGCTGGAATACGAGTCGCACCAGCAGCAGCCTCTCCAAGGTAATCCATACTGGTACGGTAGACCTGCATCGGCTGGTCGAGCCATTTGACGAGCATGGTGTTTGGCTCCTTTTGGTGCCACTCCAGACCGCCCTTCTCACCGTATACACGGATATTGAGGTTGTTCTCTTCTCCTACTGAGATTTGTGAACTGTGGAGGATGCCCTTAGCCCCACCCTCGAAGCGGAGGAGGATATTGGCATCATCATCGAGGAGACGACCGTCGACAAAAGCCGTGAGATCTGCCGCGAGCTCCTTGATCTCGAGACCTGTAATGTACTCTGCAAGGTTCTCAGCATGAGTACCGATATCACCGACACAACCCGCCGCACCAGAGCGCTTTGGGTCTGTACGCCATGCTGCCTGCTTTTGGTCAGAGTCCTCTAGCTTCGTCGCGAGCCAGCCTTGTGGGTACTCGACGACGACCTTACGGATGGCTCCGAGTTGTCCCTCGGCGACCATTTGGCGAGCCTGCTTGACGAGTGGATATCCGGTGTAGTTATGAGTCAGTCCGTAGAGCACTCCTGTCTTCTCTACGATCTTCTGCAGTGCCTTAGCCTCTGCGAGGTCAAAGGTAGCGGGTTTATCCGAGAGGACGGGGAATCCCGCCTCGAGAGCAGCCTTGGCCGCCGGGAAGTGCACATGGTTTGGCGTCACAATAGCGACAAAGTCCATACGCTCACCGAGAGGGAGCTTAGCCTCTGCCTCCATCATCTCCTCGTATGACCCGTAGCAGCGGTCTTCTGGTAAGAAGAAGTCTTCCCCCGAGAGCTTTGACTTCTCCGGTGATGAGCTAAAGGCGCCACAGACGAGCTCTACCTGGCCATCAATGTTCGCTGCGATTCGGTGAACACCTCCGATGAAGGCACCACGACCACCACCGATCATGCCCATTCTTAATTTGCGTTTAAATGCTGACATAGTACT
>WTJZ01000267.1 GCA_011524615.1 Akkermansiaceae bacterium
CATAGAGATTGTAACTCCGGTGATAACTGCTCACTCGGACGTGCAGAGGCAGCCACCGCCTGCTTAAATTCTGTTAATGTTTTCACAATTTATCTATTTTTCCCCCTATCACATCTAGTATACAGAGATAATTCCTTGTTCAACGAGTTGTTTCTCCGCCGCCTCGGCCCATCCTCGGTTGGCTGCAGGGCTCGCAGGTGAGGGATGCAGAACCTTGCCAACCTTAAGCGCCTCATCCCCAAGCTGCTTCTTAGCTTGGAGTAACCGCTTCTCGGCAAAGGCTCCCACCCCGACTAACCACTCAGGCTCTAACTCTCTGATGACCGCGATGAGATGCTGCATGCAGGCCTCTTCGATCGGTTTCATAACAGCCTTAGAGAGCTTATCAGGTGTGATGTTCGCCCCGGTCTCACTCATCCACACGAGTGGACAGTAGTTCACCACAAAGTGCTCTGCAAAGAAGTCCCCAGCCTCTGGGTAACGTTCCGCAAAGTACCCCCACAGCCTCTTACCACTCACCTCTGACTTCTGACAGGCATACCCCTCTACTGGTCGCTTAGGATGTTCTTGCGCTGGCTTAGAGATCTCACCATCGAGCTTCATCCAGTCTCGCACCGCAGCGATCTCACCAAAGGGCACCCCAGTCTGCGACATCCCCCACGGCCCAGGATTCATCCCTAGGAAGAGAACTCTCTTCTTCCCTGCTCCGTAGCGGGTCAGGTATTGAGAATGATTCCCCCATGCGTAGGTCAGAGGATTATACGTCATCGCCACAGGTTCAGAGAACGTCATCCCCTCTAGATCAGATACCAATTGCTGAGCATGCTCGACTAAACTCATACCCTTCTATGTCCCCTCTCGACGATTTTATCAAGTCTTACCCACCAGAGGGTTGACTTTGTTAGTGCAAAAGTTATCTCTAAGACATGTCAGATGCAGTCGCGATTATGACCTCAGGAGGAGATGCCGCCGGAATGAACCCCGCCGCATTATGTGCCGCCCAACATGCCGAACGCTCAGGCATCAAACCATACTTCATTTATGAGGGACTCCGTGGCCTCATCGACGGTGATATCCATGAGGTCACTAAGGAGCGGACAAGAGGCCTCCTCTACACTGGCGGCACCCTACTCCGCTCTGCTCGCTCTAAGCGCTTCTTCGAGGAGAAGTATCGTCACCAAGCATACGAGAACCTCCGCCAACGTGGCATCAATAAGCTCATCGTCATCGGAGGCGACGGTTCCTTCCGCGCGCTTAATGAATTCTACAATGACTTCCAGGTCCCCTTCGCTGGTATTCCTGCCACCATTGATAATGATATCCCAGGTACCGAGTACTGTCTCGGCGTAGACACCTGCCAAAACATCATCCGCACCTCCATCGACTCCATCAGAGACACCGCCGTCTCCTTTAACCGCGCCTTTGTCATCGAGACGATGGGACGTCACTGTGGCTACCTCGCCATGACGAGTGCTCTTACCTCTGGTGCCGAGATCTGCCTCGTACCCGAGATCGACTACGACCTCGACTCCATCGCTGAGCGACTCCGCCTAGAGATCGAGGGTGGACGTAAGAACCTCATCGCTATCGTTGCAGAGGGAGTCCGCATGGGGGACTACCTCTGTAACTGGATCAATGACTCCCTCAAGATGGATGCCCGTCTCACCGTCCTCGGCCATATCCAACGTGGTGGCTCTCCGACCGTCTACGACCGTATGATGGCCTTCAAGTTCGCCGTTGCTGCAGTCGAGTCTCTCAAGGCAGGCTACACGAACCAAATCATGACCTTCAAGGAAGGCCAAATCGGAATGGAACCCATCGAACAAGTCGCAGGCAAAAAGCCCGTCATGCCTGATCTCATTCTTGACCTCTGCCGACCTCTAGCACATTAAGCTTCCGTCATGATCAAGCTCTTTAGACTCGTCTCACTCCTCGAGGGACTCTCGTACCTCATTCTTGCCTTCTGCTCCTATCTAAAGCACTTTCACGGTATAGAAGATGCCGTTAAGATCCCTGGCATGACTCACGGACTTCTCTTCGTGAGCTTTGTCCTCCTTCTAGTGAACTGCTGGATCAGCAAGGGGTGGAAGGCTAAGTTTGGTATCGCGGCCTTCTTCAGCTCCATCATCCC
>WTJZ01000296.1 GCA_011524615.1 Akkermansiaceae bacterium
TGAACCATGAGAGGGTCTTTGATAATCCTCGAGAGATTATGTCGGAGAAGGTGGGGGAGATTGAGTTCTACTTCCTTGCGGGTGACTTCTTCCAGAATAACCCATTTATTTTGCCCGAGTTTGTGCAGTATGCCTGTGATCAGGCGCGTCATGGTTCGCGCTACCTGATTGATGCGTATTGTGGTTCAGGTTTGTTCGGGCTATCACTTGCGAAGGACTTTGAGCAAGTAGCTATGGTAGAGGTCTCTGAGACCGGTGCTGACTGGGCTCGTTATAATGCAAAGGCTAATGGGATCGAGAATGTGGAAGTAATGACTGCATCTGCGGAACACATCTTTGATGACATTACGTTCCCGTCACAAGACACTACGGTTTTGATCGACCCTCCTAGAAAGGGGTGTAACGCTGAGTTTCTAACCCAGCTTTTTGACTTTGGGCCAACGAGGGTCGTGTATATTTCATGTGATCCTGCCACTCAAGCGCGTGACCTACAGGCCTTTGATACGGCAGGGTATCGCATTATCGATGTCCAGCCTGTCGATCTCTTCCCTCAGACTCGTCACCTAGAATGTATCGTGACTCTTGAGAAAGGGGAATAGGTTCCTGAGAGATCATCGTATACGGCTTTAATGGTATTAAAGCTGGGCACAAAAAAGCGGCGCACAGGCGCCGCTGAATGTGGAATAGGGATGTTAGTCCTCTCTTAGAGGGTGTAAGCGGTATTAGCTTTGAGCGAGATCGTCTTGATCTGATCACCCACTTTCACAGGTACTTCTTGGTCTTTGACCGAGAGGAAGGATGCTTTCGTTACCTTGCCATCTTTCCAGTGGACATCGACTGTGATTCCTCCACGCGCCTTGAGGCCAGTGAGGTGACCTTCTTTCGCCCAAGCAGAAGGGAGTGCTGGGAGGAGGTGGATGAGTCGTGCACCGTCTTGGGTCTTGATGTGGTTCTGCATCACCATTTCTGTGATCCCTGCTGTCGCACCAAAGTTACCATCAATTTGGAATGGAGGGTGAGCACAGAAGAGGTTCGGGTAGAGTCCTCCACGTCTCATACTTACTCCTTTTACGGCATTGATACTCGTGAGGTTATTATAGATCTTTTTGGCGCGTTCACCGTCGAGGAAGCGAGCCCAGAAGTTCATCTTCCAGCCCATGCTCCATCCTGTAGCTTCGTCTCCACGGAAGTTGAGAGACTGCTTAGCTGCCTCGAAGAGTTCCGGAGTATCCTGCCAGTTGATTTCGTCACCTGGATGCAGTGCCCATAGGTGTGAGACGTGGCGGTGCTTGTTCTTAGGGTTATCTCTATCTTCGAGCCACTCCTGGAGTTGACCATGCTTACCAATCTGGTTTGGTGCAATCTTAGGCACCATAGATTGGAGTTGAGTACGGAGGTCGTTGTCTATGTCGAGGATCTCAGAAGCCGCAATGACGTTTCTGAAGAGGTCACGAATGATTTGGTGATCCATCGTAGCACCTGCTACGAGACCGCCATTCTCAGGAGAGTGACTCGGGGTAGAGATGAGCCACCCCTTATCATTACGAGGATCTACGATAAGGAAGTCGACGAAGAACTCGGCAGCGCCTTTCATGATAGGGTAAGCACGTTGGAGGAAGGCGCGATCTTCATTATACTCGTAGTGCCACCAGAGGTGTTGGCAGAGCCAGGCGCCACCTGTGGTCCATAATCCGTGGTTAGATCCATTGATAGGAGCTGTGCCACGCCAGAGATCGAAGTTGTGGTGTAGTACCCATCCACGGCAGTTGTAATGATTCTTAGCTGTGATGCTACCTGACTTCGCGAGATCTTCTAGCGCCGTGAAGAGGGGCTCATGACATTCTGAGAGGTTAGCCATCTCGGCAGGCCAGTAATTCATCTCCGTGTTGATATTCACGGTGTAGCGACTACCCCATGGTGGAGTATTGTTTTCACTCCATAAACCTTGGAGGTTTGATGGCTGAGTGCCCGCACGGCTACAGGCGATCATGAGATAGCGGCCATACTGATAGATGAGAGATGCGAGGCCTGGGTCATTATCTTCTTCTTTAGTAGCTGTAATGAGACGATCATCGGTCATCTTATGTTCCTGCCCTGTAGAGCCAAGGTCTATACTGACTCGGTCGAAGAGGTTTTGGTAGTCTTCAACATGGCGTTTCATGAGTGTATCCCAATCACTTGAGGCAATAGCTTTCAGTCTCGATTCACATACAGCCTGAGGATCTCCACTGACATCGCGGAAGTTTACATAGCTCGTATCCGCGGTGAAGGTGAGGGTGACGGAGTTTGCCTCTGTGACCTTGAGTGTGTTATTCACGGTCTCTACAGACCCGCCATCGAGAGAGAGATCGAGAATGGCATGAAAACGGAGCGGATTTTCGAACTTGCTGTCTACTCTATAGCGAGGGAGCTTGTATGAATCAGCGAGGGTTCCTGAGAGGTTGATACGATTGCCGTCTAGGCTTCTCTGATGATTTTGGTGAGCTGTTCTGAGCTCGGTTGAGAAGGTGAGTGCTCCTGGTTGGTCAGCCTCGAGTTTAATGACGATGACATTGTCAGGATAACTGGCGATCGCTGTTCTCGTGTAGTTGACGTCTCCCACGGTGTATGTGGTCACTGATGTCGCATCTGTTAGGTCTAGTGTACGACTGTAATTTGTATATTCCTTATGTCCTTCAAATTTGAGCGAGATGTCACCGAGGGTTTGGTAAGGGATTTGAGTAAAGGGATTACTCATCATCTTGGCATTGGCCAGATTCTGCGCATTACGTTGGTCTCCTTTGAAGAGGTATTCGCGAAGCTCTTCTAGGCTCTTGTGAGCATCTGGCTTGGAGTAATCATGAGGCTCACCAATGTAGAGTGTATCCTCATTGAGTTGGAATCGTGCTTCTTCTACACCACCAAAGACCATGGCGCCGAGGTTACCATTGCCTAAGGGGAGGGCTTCGACCCACTGTTTGGCAGGTTCGTCATATTCTAGGGAGAGGTTTTCCGCTTGGTGCGCATAAGCCGTCGCACTCAAGGCTATTATGTTAGGGATGATTCTTTTAGGTGTCATGTAGTAGTTTTATACGTATGATATTTGTCAAAAATTACAACGAATTTTTTAAGGGTTGAATGGGGGGTTTATAAGAAGTGAATGACGCTTTATTGTTTTTTTATTTTGTTTTGATTGGTTTGGAACTCTTTTTCTTTCGTAATTGTTTGTATTTGTAGTCTTATTGCAAGGGGGAATGCACATTAATTTTTTGTTTGTGCTGGTGATTTTTGTATGATGATGCCTGGCTTCTCATTTGAGAGGAGGGTTCTGGATGTAGTTTGGTAACCGAGATGGCTGATGAGGATGGCTGTGATCTTCATGCCGTTCGTAATAGAGAGTTGTATGCTGCGGTGGTTTTTCATTGAATGCATGTGTAGAGTAGACATGAAAAAAGCGGCGCATATGCGCCGCTGAATCAATATTTAAGGTGTGATAGTGAGGTGACTCTCTAGAGCGTGAAAGGGGTATTGGCCTTAAGCGAGATCATCTTAGTCTCATCGCCAACCTTAACAGGTACTTCTTGGTCTTTGACCGAGAGGAAGGATGCTTTCGTTACCTTGCCATCTTTCCAGTGGACATCGACTGTGATTCCTCCACGAGCCTTTAGGCCAGTGAGGTGGCCTTCTGTAGCCCATTGGGATGGGAGTGCGGGTAGGAGGTGGATGAGTCGTGTCCCGTCTTGGGTCTTGATGTGGTTCTGCATGACCATTTCCGTGATGCCTGCTGTCGCACCAAAGTTACCATCAATTTGGAACGGCGGGTGCGCACAGAAGAGGTTCGGGTAGAGCCCTCCTTTAGTCTTGCTGATGCCTTTGACGTTATTGACGCTCGTGAAGTTGTCATAGATCTTTTTAGCGCGTTCACCGTCGAGGAAGCGTGCCCAGAAGTTCATCTTCCAGCCCATGCTCCATCCTGTGGCTTGGTCTCCACGGAAGTTAAGAGACTGTTTTGCTGCTTCGAAGAGTTCAGGAGTGTCCTGCCAGTTGATTTCTTCACCTGGGTGTAGAGCCCATAGGTGTGAGACGTGGCGGTGCTTGTTGTTTGGGTCATCTTTATCTTCGAGCCATTCTTGGAGTTGGCCGTGCTGACCGATTTGGTTCGGTGCGATCTTTGGAACCATAGACTGGAGTTGAGTGCGGAACTCAGTATCAGTGTCGAGAACCTCAGATGCTGCAATGACGTTTCTAAAGAGGTCGCGAATGATTTGGTGGTCCATAGTAGCGCCTGCTACGAGACCGCCATTCTCGGGAGAGTGGCTAGGGGTTGAGATGAGCCATCCCTTGTCGTTACGAGGGTCTTCGATGAGGAAGTCAGCGAAAAACTCGGCAGCGCCTTTCATGATCGGGTAAGCACGTTGGAGGAACGTGCGGTCTTCATTGTACTCGTAGTGCCACCATAGGTGCTGGCAGAGCCAGGCTCCACCTGTTGTCCATAGGCCGTGGTTAGCACCGTTGATCGGGGCTGTGCCACGCCATAGATCGAAGTTATGGTGTAGTACCCATCCGCGGCAGTTGTAGTGGTTCTTAGCAGTGATGCTCCCTGATTCTGCTAGATCTTCTAGTGCAGCGAAGAGAGGTTCATGGCACTCAGAGAGGTTAGTCATCTCGGCAGGCCAATAATTCATCTGAGTATTGATATTGACGGTATATCGGCTGCCCCAAGGAGGAGTGTTACTTTTATTCCATATCCCTTGTAGGTTAGAAGGCTGAGTGCCGGCACGGCTACAGGCGATCATGAGATAGCGACCGTATTGGTAGATGAGTGATGCTAGGCCTGGGTCATTGTCTTCTTCAGAGGCTGCTATGAGGCGATCATTGGTCATCTTATGTTCCTGGCCAGTGGAGCCGAGGTCGATACTGACTCTGTTGAACAGCTTTTGGTAGTCCTCGAGATGTCGTTGCATGAGTGTATCCCAACTACTTGCATCTATAGCCTTCAGTCTCGATTCACATACAGCCTGCGGGTCTCCGCTAACATCGCGGTAGTTTACATAACTACTATCAGCAGTGAAGGTGATAGTCGCGGAGTTCGCTGCGGTAACCTTGAGTGTGTTATTGACGGTCTCCATTGAGCCACCATCCAGATCTAGATCGAGGATGGCATGAAAACGGAGTGGGTTCTCAAACTTACGGTCCACTCTATACTGGACTGACTTAAACGCACCTACTAGTTTACCTGATAGGTTGATGCGGTTTCCTTCAGCACTGATCCTACGATTGCGATTTGGGGTTGAGAGCTCCGTTGAGAAGGTGAGTGCTCCTGGTTTGTCTGCTTCGAGTTTAATGACGATCACATTGTCAGGGTAGCTTGCGATCGCTGTTCGCGTGTAATTGATGTCTCCTACAGTGTATGTGGTCACAGAGGTCGCATCAGTGAGATTGAGAGATCTGTTGTAATTCGTGTAATCCTTGTGCCCCTCAAATTTGATCTTGATGTCCCCGAGTGTTTGGTAAGGGATCTGAGTAAATGGATCACTCATCATCTCGGTATTGGCGAGATATTCAGCTTTATGTTGCTCTCCTTTGAAGAGTAACTCACGTACTCCTTCTAGGCTCTTGTGAGCGTTCGGCTTAGAGTAATCATGAGGTTCGCCGACGTACAGAGTATCTTCGTTGAGTTGGTACCGAGCTTCTTGCACTCCGCCAAAGACCATGGCTCCTAGATTGCCGTTGCCTAGAGGTAGCGCTTCGACCCATTGCGCAGCGGGTTCATCATAATCGAGAGAGAGATTCTCAGCTTGATGTGCGTATGCCGCAGCACCCATTACGATGATGCTGGGTATAATTTTATTTAGTGTCATGTAGTGTAAGTGTAATTGCGTAGTGATTTTATGTTATGTGTCAAAAAGTGGCAATTAAAATCTTAAAGGGTGGTGATTTGTTTTGTGGAATTGTTGTGCTAATTAGTTGTTTTATTTGTTTATTTTGATCTTATATTATTACTTTATGGTTGTTTTTGGTGTGTTGTGTGTGCTTTTTGGGTATATTTTATATTTTTTGGGGTGGTGATTTTTGTATGTGTATTTTTCCTTTACTGGTTCTCAGTTGCGAAAGTCTCAAAACGATTTCTAGGGTACTGGAGCGGTTATTGAATAGTAGTCTAGGGGGGCTGTCGACCACCCCATAGCAGGCATGATACCATAGGCATGCAATGGTCTAAGAAGGAACGACAGTATATACTGATTAGCCCCAAGTCATTACTATGACCGTCATGCGATCCTGAAGCTGGAGTTGGTAACGAGATTCGTGGATCCAAGCTTGTGCAATGAGTCGACGACTTCATGGATCTTTGTTACGTATGAGCTAAGTGGCTTAAGGTGTACGAGAGGATTCGTATGGAAGGTCTTACCAAGAAATATATATCACGGCTCGAGCAAGCTAGTGATCTCACTAAAGAGAGCAAAGAGTTTAAGCCAGTTTAATGGTATATGCCTCATTACTGGGCTATGATGCTTTTGTCTTTTCTGCGTCGGTTCCAGTTCAGCTTTCCCTTAACTGACGGCTACCACTTGCTCTGCGTCTGAGGTGGTTCAGTTTAAGGAACTATAAATTAATTTGTGAAAACTGATCCTAAAATTTTTCGCGAGCGCAAACTGTCAATTGAAGGCTGGCATGAATGCTCGCCATGAAACAAAATTACTATGAAAATCAAAAACATCCTCATCGGAGCTAGTTTAGTTGCTGCAGCTAACGCAATCACAATCATTGAATTCAACCCTGAAGTACTGACTATTGACTCTACTACTACGAATTATACTACATCAACTTCTTCTAGGCTGTCATCAGATTCTACGATTTCATTTTCTGGAGGTAACTACTTTTTTGCGAATGATCTTTCGGCTGGAAGTACAACAGGGCTTTCTAGCTTTCTAGGTTCTGAGCGTGTGTATCGTATCACAACACTAAATTCTAACAACTTACAGTTCGCTTTTCAGATCAACGGGCTTGCAGAAGGCCAGTCAATGCTTTTGGATTCTTTCTCACTAGATTACGGTACATCTTCTAACGCTAACAGCCGAGGTTGGGGAGTATCAACTACGATCTCACTCGATGATAGTTCGTCGTATTTTACCCAAACTACTACGGGAGCGGGATCAACTTATTGGGGAAACCTTGTTACGCTTGACACAGGGTTAGATACTGCCTTCACAGAAGCGCAACGTACTCTTAGTAATGGCGCTGTTGTTACAATCAATATGGAGTTTACAGATGATTCTGCTTTGACAAGTGAATGGCATTACCTGTCGAACATGATCGTAGAGGGTACAGTCATTGGGACAGCGGTACCTGAGCCAACATCACTGGCTCTTCTTGGTCTAGGAGGGCTTGCCCTCGTTGTTCGTCGTAAGCGCTAGTAGTTTCTTATCTTCCGCAATACTCAAAAGGCCTCAGTAATTATTTATCGAGGTCTTTT
>WTJZ01000250.1 GCA_011524615.1 Akkermansiaceae bacterium
TGTTCTTTCGCGGTTCTATTCTGTTACCCTTACAGGGCTGGTGACTTGGAACGAGGCTCTAAGAATAATGAACCTTTCGTAGTCCAACTCTCCACTCCATTTTCACAAAATTATTATTGTTCCGCTTCCTCAGGTGGCGTGAGTTGCTTCTTGAGCTGCTCTACCCAGGAGAGGTACTTCGGGTGGCCTTGGTACTTCTCTAGTGTCTTGTAGAGGTTGATGGCGGCCTCTCGCTTGTCACCCGCGTCGAAGAGAGCCTGCTCTCCGGCCCAAATGAGTTCTGGGAGGGTGAATGATTGGAACTTGTCAAGGGAGGCAGGGGTATCCCCATAGTTGTTAGACCCTGGTTCGATGCCGAGTTCCTTGTAGAACGCTGCTTCGAGCTTGATACGGTCTGTCCAGTACTTACGGGCATCATCATAGCGTCCTCCTTCGGCGAGTTCCTTGACGATGACATTGAGGTAGAGTCCGTTATAGTCCATCGGGTTCTGTGGCCATGAATCTGGCTTCATATGGTCGATGTCAAAGGCCTTAGCGAAGACAGACTGGAATGGGTTCTGGTGCAGAGGGCTATAACTCCCCCCTAGTGCGCTGCGATCGTCACGACTCTGCGTGCTGCGTTCTTGTCGCTTCTCGGGGTCATTAAAGGAGTAGCTCGGCAATGTCTTGTTAAAGACCATCTCGTAATTGAGATCATCGATGTCTGCATAGATGGTATGCATGAGACGGGCGAGCTTAGCGGCTTGGTCGAGGCGGGTGTCGGGATTACGCTTGGCCTCTAGAGAGTAGGTGAGCCAGTAGAGTTGGTGACGGAGGGCGCGCTTGAATTCCCTCGAGACACTATCCTTGATCCCACGGGTCGCGTCACGTGCATCCTTTTCGCGTCGCTTCTCCTCCTCGAAGAGAACCTTCTCACGGCACTCGAGGAAGAGCTCGAAGGTGGCCTTATCAGAATCGAGAGCCCGCATGAATCGGCTAATCGCCGTGCGCTGGCTCATTTCATTACTGTTGAGCGCCTTTGACTCTAGTGCGTCGATCTTAGACAGGAGCGTAGTACGCTCCTCCTCAGTCAGAGGGGCGGCATGAGCTAGAGAGATGATCAGGAGGATGATATAGGGACGCATGGGGCTGTACTTATGAAAGAAAGGATCATATTGGAAGGAAATAACAACGAATTGTCCGATCAGTAAGCGGTCAACACTATGAGGGGTCGCAGGTTCTCCTACCCTGTAGGCACAAAAAAACCCTCAAGAAAATCAAGAGGGAGATAAAGTCAGGAAACCGCGACAATGCGGGTCAAGTTACCGTTGCTACCTTTCGGTCCTGGCGGGGTTCACAAGCCTGCACTTCACGGCTCCTGACCTAACAGATAGAACAGGAGAGAGAGGTGATCAATACAAAACTCATGGAAAGTTGCAGAAATGTGGTGGATAGTCATTGCATGTTGTCGGAGTTGGTGATCCAAGCTCTATGTTAGCGAGGGGAACACTCCTCGCTAGACGAATTATAATGAAGACATTTTCAGATTTAGGACTATCGCCAGAGTTAGTGGATGCGGTATCAGCCAAGGGGTATACCTCACCGTCACCGATTCAGGAGCAGGCGATTCCTGCGATCCTCAAGGGTCGCGACATACTAGCCGCTGCACAGACTGGAACAGGTAAGACAGCGGGCTTTACTCTGCCCATCATTCAGTTACTGAGCCAGAAGGCTAAGGGCGGGCAGAAGCGACCAGTGAAGGCACTCATCCTAACTCCTACGCGGGAGCTAGCGGCACAGATCCATGATAATGTCGTTCAGTATGCGAGTAATACAGAGCTCGTCAGTGATGTGGTCTTTGGTGGGGTGAAGATCAACCCACAGATCGCGAGGCTCAAGCAGGGCGTCGACATCTTGGTCGCGACTCCAGGGAGATTACTCGATCTCTGTGAGCAGAGAGCATGTCGCCTAGATCAGATCGATATGCTCGTACTCGATGAGGCGGACCGTATGTTAGACATGGGGTTCATCCATGATATCCGTAAGGTACTGAAGCTTATCCCCAAGAGACGTCAGACACTCCTATTCTCCGCGACCTTCTCAAAGGAGATCAAGGTGCTCACTAATGACTTCCTCAAGAATCCGC
>WTJZ01000100.1 GCA_011524615.1 Akkermansiaceae bacterium
GATTCCGCGATCTTGGCAAGATCGCGCTACCTTTCACTATCAAAGGAGGTAGCGCTCTTTCGCTGAAAGAGTGGAATCTGCGCGGTGAGAGGGAAAGCGTAGGGGCAAGGATTACCTCTAGCTCTGAACACTGAATGGCACAAAGTACATGCGGTGGATAGTCTTACTCACGTCTTGATAATACTAAATCAGGCTATTGCGCCTGCTGGTCATCGGTAGGCTTTCGGTACAGCCCTTGCGTTGCTGAGGAGTTCTGTATTGGCGCTGTTTAGAGATGATTTTTCCGTAATGAGTTGAGTTTCTGAGCAGTTGTGGTACTCTATAGAGTGCCATGAATGAGAAAACGAAAAAACAACAAACCAAGGACGCAGAGCTGGATCGAATCGCGGTAGAGTTACACCGAGAGACGCACTCCTCTACATTTAACTTTAAGGACGCGGTGAAGGCGCTCTTGATGTGGGAGCGTAGTCCTGAGGACGTGATGGATAAGAAGCCATAATCTGCGTGGGGTGCGGTAACAAAAACTGAGTAGCCTCTGCGAAATGATAGTGTGCTCCGACCGTCAGGTTTGAGGGTCTAACGAGAAGCATTTTCATTGCGGAGAGGCAGGGATCGTGTTTTGTTGCTGGCATGCCAACAGTATCGATAGATTTAACACACTGCCAGTATGAGGTGGTGGTGGAAGAGGGGAGTCTCTCTACACTAGTACAGAGGTTATCCGACATTGGGGTAACAGGTAAGAAGTGTGCCGTGATAACGGATACGAATGTTGGTGCGCATTACCTCGCTAAGGTGTCCGAGATGTTGACGACAGCGGGCGTAGAGATCAGTACGCACACGGTACAGGCAGGAGAGGGGAGTAAGTCCCTGTCGGTAGTAGAGACGGTCTCTCGGGAGATGATCCAGGCAGGGCATGATCGCCAATCCTTTGTGATTGCTCTTGGTGGTGGCGTCGTGGGGGATTTAGCTGGTTTTGTTGCGTCAATTTTTTACCGCGGAATACCATTTGTTCAGATTCCGACGACGATCGTGAGCCAGGTAGATAGCTCAGTAGGCGGGAAGACCGGAGTGAATACTCCAGAAGGGAAGAATCTCATTGGAGCCTTTCACCAGCCTAAGCTGGTCGTGATCGACCCTGAGATGCTGAAGACGCTGCCTAACCGTGAGTACCGAGAAGGGTATGCGGAGGTGATCAAGCACGCGTGTATCCGTGATGAGGCGATGGTCGCAGATCTGGAGCAACTGGATCTAGAGATTCTCCCTCCGCCTGCGGACTTGCTGGCGAGAAACATCGCGATCAAGGCTCGAGTAGTGGAGGAAGACGAAAAGGAGATCTCAGGCACGCGTGCCTTACTGAACTTTGGGCACACGATCGGTCATGGGATCGAGGCCTCGGTGCCGTATGGAGAGCTCCTCCATGGGGAGGCCATCTCACTGGGGACCAGAGCGGCTCTGTATCTATCGGTGAAGCATGCGGGACTCCCTCAGGAGCAGGCTGACCGTATCAATGCACTGCTACAGCAATATGGGCTTCCGGTAGTATTGGCTGAGTCGATCAAGACGGAGACCATCGCTGAGAAGATGAAGACGGATAAGAAGTTCTCTGCGGGGCAGATCAAGTTCGTCTTACTCAAGTCTCTGGGAGAAGCCTTTGTCTCTTCTGACCTGACCGCCGACGATTTAGTCGAAGCTATCGAAGAGCTCCGTAAACCACTCAACTAAGATGAGCGCTGAACTACAAGTATATGTCGGAGGCATGGTCTCTACCAATGGCTATGTTCTCAAGCTAGGAGAATCATGTATCGTGATCGATGCTCCTAACGGAATCTACGAGCATCTGCAGTCACAAGGGCTCAAGCCTGATGCGCTGCTGCTGACGCACCAACACTATGATCACGTGGAGGATGCGGCTCAATTCTCAGAGGCAGGAGTGCCGATCTATTCCTACGCGCCGTATGATGAAGACCTCGTCTTAATTAAGTTAGCACAGCGATGGGGGTTTGATATAGAAGTCGCGCCATATGAGGTGACGACTGTGCTGGAAGGTACAGATGAGATCGAAGTAGCGGGACATCCGATCAGGCTAAGTCATGTGCCTGGGCACTCATTGGATAGTGT
>WTJZ01000244.1 GCA_011524615.1 Akkermansiaceae bacterium
TGGATCTCCGGGTAATAGTCGCACTCTGCTTGCAGAGATTCACCTTGGTGAATAGACAAATGGCCACACATCACTCTCACGAGTGAGGACAAAATCCGGCTTACAGGAAGACGCAGACTACAACTTTCCTAACTCTCATGATCGCATTAAAAGATGGTATCCGCTCACTCGTTCGCATCGACTTCCAAGGCCGTGTTCACAAGCACTTCAGAGGGACTGGAGCAACAGAGCGATGCGCTAATGAGATCCATGTTCTCAAGGTACTAGAAGAGAGAGGCTGCCCAAATGTCCCAAGACTACTCGACTCAGATCCTGAGGAAAACTACATCGTCACCACGAACTGTGGGAAATCCGCTGAGCCAACCATCACGAAGGCTAAGTCCGACGCGCTGTTCAAGGAACTAGAGGAGCAATACGGCATCAGACATGATGACCCAGAACCGCGAAATGTGACTTATGATCAACGCATGGGACGATTCTGCCTCATCGACTTCGAACTCGCCACGGTATTAGAGATCAGTGAGGCACCGTCCACTCACATTGATCGTGCACAGTGGGCGGCAGGCTCTAACCAAGGACGCCGACACTTAACTAATCAAGATAGTTTCTTATGCTTTAAGCAAAACTCTAAGGGAGCCATCTTCTCTGCGGAACAAGGGGAAGCGATTCTCCCACTTCCTCTCACCTTCTTCGCTGTCTCTGATGGCGTCGGAGGAAACCGAGGAGGAGAGTTTGCCTCCAGCCTCGTCCTCTCGACAATGAAACATCTCTTACTCGAAAAAGGGAACAACGTCGTCAAAGAAGAAGAGGTCGAATACCTCCTGCAAGAGACACACGAAAACCTCAACAAAAAGGCTCAGCAGAACGCCCATGCCGCACAACTCAGCGCCACCTTTGCTGGAATCATCTTACAAGGAGAGTCTCTCATCTGGGCTAACGTGGGAGATAGCCGTGTCTATCGCTGGCGAGATGGGGAGTTATCACAACTGTCTCGGGACCACAACTTCGCCTTCCGTCAATGGAAGAGAGGCGAAATCTCTGAAATGCAATACCGCATGCACCCAAGGCGCAATGTCTTATTCGATAGTATGGGAGGCGGACATCAACGTATCTCACCAGAACTGGGACTGGAACAGTGGAAGTCTGGAGACCTCTACCTCATCTGTAGTGACGGAATCATCGACGGACTCTCAGATGGCAAGATCAAGTACTTCTTAAAGGAAGACCTCTCACTAGAGAGCGGAGAGACAAAGGCCCAATTATTACTCAGTAAACTAAAAGAAGAAGCCGTCAAAAATGACGGCTCAGATGACACTACCCTCATCGTGGTAGAGATTAATTAGGCCTAAGCACCGACTTCACTGAGGACTCAAAGATTTGATCCCCGTACTTAGTTCCAGCTGAGGATGGAGTAAAGTGTGAGTACAGCACGATGCCATTTGACTCGAGCTTGATCGCGTATCCGATATACTTATACCCGAATTGAGCCATATCATTGTCATCATAGGTCACCATCACATCTTTCATCATCGACTCCGACTTCCCAAGTGGAGGGAGAGAATCGATCATAAAACTCTCCCGAGAGAAGACATACAGATTCTTCTTATTAAGCACGCTTCGTCCTATCACTGCACACGTTAGCTCGACGGGTCGGCTCTTGCTGCTCGTAGACTTGTTAGAAATGTAGATCTTAGGACGTAACTTCAGAACACGGTCATCGTAATCAGCTGCATTCTCAAGCCTATCTGATTTGCCACTCGTATACTTCACCGTGAACCTAGCAGGTAAGTGCTCGCCACTATCCACCCATTGATTAACTAAGTCCTGACTGTCTTCCGAGAGACTCTCTAACGGTAATGTATATTGCTTACGGTTTGCTTCATTGAGCACCGTGACATGACCAGGCTTGTACGAAACTAACCTTGCCGACATTTCACGCCCTTTAGAATCCGATATCTTAACAAAATCAGCTGCTAAACTCACATGCGGAAACAGTAGTAGAAGTAAACAATTGAGAAGATGAATTTTCACATTTCCGCAATAGTACAACTATAATTTCGTGAAAAGAAAAAATACGACCTTCTTGGGAAAATTCAAAAAATAATAAAAAAGAC
>WTJZ01000147.1 GCA_011524615.1 Akkermansiaceae bacterium
CACTTTTTGCAAAAGTGAATGCGAAGAGCTTTGTAAGCTCGAAGAGAGTAACCCCTAGGTTAGGGGCTAGTGGGAGGTGGGCACCTAGAGAGACTTAACCGCAACGTCGCTAAGACGCGAAGTTTTATAAAGGTTTTCAGCACCAAAGCGATGCCCCTAGTAGGTGCCAGAGGGTGGCGATATTAAGAGCAATAGGAGGGGGCCTCCATCAGGTGCCGAGATGGAACTATCTTTTTTGCGTCTTCGCGCCTTGGCGGTTTAGTTCTAACAGCTAGTCCTAAGCCTGTTGCTTACGCGCGATGCGGTAGCCGATGATGTAGAGCATCACGACAGGGACTCCATAGTCACCCCAGCGCTCGATCCACTCGAAGATATTGACGATGTGAGGAACGTTCGCGACCGTTTGGTCTGGAACGTAGAGGAACTCGGTGAAGAGCTTCCAGATCAGGGCGATCCAGATAAAGAGTCTGATCGGGAAGATGAGGACAAGAGCACCGAGAGCGAGCTCTGCATACCCGATGATGGAGATGAAGTTTAGGTCCGCGTCGATACCGATGGATTGCCAGTGGTTGATGAGCATCTGCTTACCTACGGCAAAGCCGAATCCCGCATGTCCGATCAGTAAGGCCGCGAGTACGATGCGACAGGCTGTGAAGATGTGGCTGAGAGTGACCTCATTACGGGCCTTATCTGTATAGGCTCCGAACCAGTCCTTCCATGTTACGGCAAAGGTGCCTCCGAGGAGGAGGAGCATGAATGGAGGTCCCCAGTTACCCGCACGTTCCCAGAACTCCCAGGTCTGCATCTTGGCGACGCTCATGGAGTCGGTGTTGAGGACGACATCCCAGGAGCCATCCTCGAGTTGGACCTTCTTCAGGTTACCTGCCAGAGGTCTGAGGATCGCAGTCCAGAGAGCCCAGAGCATCATCCAGATCACGACGATGCGGCGAGGCTTCCAGAGGAGGAGCACTGCCATAGCGATGTCAAAGAGGCCGATGAGAGGTTGAAGCTTCCATGCCACCTCAGGTTCGATCCCCTGAGAGGCAAAGAAGGGGAGCCAGCCCGCCTTGGTAATGAGGCCCCAGGTGCCATGGCCGATGAAGCAGAGCGCTGTCGTAATACGGAGCGTCCAATGCACTTGGCTGCTGACCTCGTTGATGTTGCCCGAGTGCTTGGTAAAGAGACCACTAAAGATGTTCATAATAAGAGATAGTTGGATACGGCATAGGCCTGATTACTTTATCAGGCAATTAGAAATAAATTTGGAAGCTAGACCCAGCAGTCCAGCCGGTGAACTGCTTCTCTCCGCGGGAGCTGAGGTGATCGTACTGGAGCCCTGAGATGAGCTTGATCGTCTCGCCAGAGAAGTAGTAGTTCAGTCCTGCGTAGTAGCTATGGTTGGCATCGCCCTTACCCTTGTTGATATCGATGCCTTCATTAGCGGCGATCTGTCGGGCATAGCGACGATTAAGGCTGATGCCATTGGGGGCGTCAGAGGCTTGGTACTGGTATTGGAGCACCGCCTTGACCTTGTCCTTCTTTAGCCAGAGCATGGGTTGTACAGTCACTCCCCAGAAGTCACTATAATCCGAGTTCTCCCCATAACCGATAGAGCTATTGAGCCTCCAGTCCCCCTTACCTATGCGATTCACGGCCGCTCCACTCCAGCGAACGCCATTGCCGAGTTGTTCGACATTATCTTGAGCGTCTTGGTAAAAGGCCGCGAGGAAGTATTCCTTCTGGTCTAGGCTAGAGGATTCCGCGAGATCGACCTTCCAGTTAGCAGTGTAGGCCAGTCCCTCATCCCATGAGGGCAGCCAGGCCTCCTCATCAGTCGAGATGAGAGCGACGTCGAAGCTGTGTATCCCCTGAGTCCATTTGACCCATGTCATCAGCGCATTACTATTATCCTCATCGCGCGGCCATAGCTTGTTGGAGAAGGCGTTCCGCTCGAGTGTGGAGAGAACCGAGGCTGAGCGGTGCCATTGATCAATCAGGGGGACGGAGCGGCGACCATATCCGATCTCGAGCTTATCGACTCCCTCTAGCGAGAAGGCCGACTTAGCGTCGAGGACCGTACGGAGCCCACGAAAGTTCTCCAGCCCGAATCCGATCTCACCACCTTGTTCACGGCGGTCTCGGCCAATGTTGGCTACGGCCTTGAAGGTGAAGTGATGGAGGTACTGCCCACTGAGCCCAAACCAGAAGCGACGGCTCTCCTCCGTATGCCCACTGAAGTCACGCTCGCCGACACCCTCACCGTCTGCAGCGGCCACCGTATGGTGGTAGAGGAAGTATGGGTCGAGTTTCTGCAGGTACCGAGCTTCAGGATTGTTATGAAACTTATAGGACTTCAGCGCCTGACCAGTTTCATCAAGGCTGACGCCGAGCGCGGCAGAGGTTAGAAGGAGGAGGAACGTTTTGACCATGGGGGAAGGGCTATAGCATAGAATGATGAGATGCAAAGCACGCTTTTCCGCAGAGGAAGTCGATAACGATAGATCGGGTGTTACCTCTACAATTGTAATACTAGATACGTGGTGGCGAGGAGTAGCTGGGCGACATCATGAAAACCTACTCAGAGAGGCCTTACTACCCAAAAGGTTTTATCCTTTTCGGAGAGGGGTGCTGAGACTAGGATGAGCCTGTTATGCGCATCTTATGGTTGTCTATTATTATTGCCCTAAATGTTTTCACAGTTAGAGCCGAGCATTCAATTGCAAGGACATTCTCTATCGTGAGCGATGTTGTTATTCCAAATGTTGATTTCCAAGACTGTACACTAGAAGATGTTTTACAGTTTATCTACCAGCGGCAACGTGAAATTGACTATGTGGATTTAGGAGAAGCTCCTAGAGTTAAATTCAAGGGTAATTCTGCCAGATTACATGAAGCCATAACCTTGAATGCTCAAAACATAACGACGCTTGAGTTGATCGGGAAAGTAGCTGACCTTGCAGACTTAAAAGTCGAATTCGCAAAAGGTGATATCTATTTTGTTGCGTCAGAGTAGAAGGGTTCACTCTCTTGGCGTGAGAGTGAATTGGATACTCAACGTTGCCTAAAGCTACACAACTAGTCGATTAGCTTCCTCTTTGAAGAACAATATATTCATCCCCCTTTTTAAACACTTCAATCCATGGTTCAGCATCTCTGAGAGTCCAGAGTACAAGTTCTGAATGGATGAAGTCGCCCCAGTCACCGTCAGGCCATGGGAAGTGCCACCCTCCAGTGACGACATCAATATCTTGCTGGTATAGCGGGCAATTATTTTGCCAAATCTTCTCATATTCTGAGGGTGCAGGTGCGGGGAAATTGTCATTAAATGGTTCGTTACGAGGCCAATCGTGTTGTTCCAAAAAGGCTCCAACTTTTTCTGAGCCTAGATTAAAGACTCCATCTACTGGGGGTAAGGATGAGTATGGGCTACTGAAGAGTGGGTATGGTGAGGTGATTGGTGTGGAGGAGAACTCAACATGTCCCCCCGAATCTTCGTCCAGATATACATTGAGCCACTGCGCATCTAACAAGATCGATAAGCATAAGCCAGGCCCTTCTTCGGATTCATGCCAATACGCAGTAGGTTCTCCATTACCTGAGTCTTGGTATTTCTGTCCCGAACGAGCTAACTTTTCTGCTTCTTCTTGAAACTCTACAATATCTATCATCTATTGAATTTATCAATTATTGGTTTGATATTTTCAAGCGCGAACTTTTCAGGAGTTTATGTTTTCCTCGAGTCTGATTAGCCTCCTGTAGTGTTCCTCAGGTTGAGCGGTATCGCAGTGGTTGGGAAGGACTCCCACTAAATCTTAAGTCAAGCACCGTAGAGATACTCTTAGAGACCAGCTTTTCTTCACTATTGAATATCCTAGGTGGTAAATGTGATAGACTACCATAGCTAGCAAACAGATCCGCCGAGAATAACAGTCTGAGCTGTTCGCAGTAGAATCCAGAGTGTCCTACGGTATGGCCAGGTAGATGGACGACCTGTAATCCGTGCCAGATATCCAGCTGTTCACCGTGATCTAATAAGCGAGTAGGGGTAAATGGTTGGAAGTTAAGGAGTGGTTTACCTATAGCCTCTAGCAAGCCAGTAACCTGAGTAAAGCCTCGGTAGGTGGCATTGCCGTTGTAGTGTGCGGAGTCGAGCCGAGGGGCGGCTACCCAAGCACCTGTTTCCTGAGCCATTAAACCAACGTTAAGAATGTGATCGAGGTGACCGTGAGTTACAATAATGCCAACGATAGGCTCCCTATCCCACCCTCTATTCTGTAATGCTTGCTTTAGTAATTGTCTGCCTCCCGCAAAGCCACAATCAATAAGGTAAAGGCCTCTGTGATCACGAAGAACGTAGAAGTTCACAATCGGCGTCCGTATCTGGAGGAGGTCATCGCGTATTAGTTGGTTCACGAAGTGTAGCTTAATTGTTATGAACTAACATTACAGGAGGCTGATAGTAGTAAGTAGAATGTAAAGAGGCTTATACAGGGGGCAACCTATAGATTCGTTGAGACTACTGGAATTGAATGTCTCCAATCTCGGTTCCTTCTGGTAGGTTCGCTACTTTATTGAGGATTTGACCCGTGATGGAGAAATGAAGTTCGATGTCCGTCGCTTCTAAATTATCGTTGGAATATTCTCCTCCTAGGATGGGCGGTTTCTTCCATCCATAGAGGCTCCCCGATGGGAGGGGATGTTCTTTAATAAGAGGAGCGATCAAATTGACAGAGAACTTTTCCATGACGAAATCTACTTCTGAGAGGAGAGCCTCGAAGGCTGCTCCATTCTCTGCTACCTCTTCGAGTTGGCCATTAACGGCATCTAAGAAGAACACTTCCATTGAGTTGCGATCTTGGACAAACGCGTCCCCTACAGCTGTGATCATAATGGGTAACCTGTGATCTCCGATGAGCCACTGCCAGTCGCTTAAAAGTGTTTCTGCATCGAGATGATTAAAGTTTATGGTGAGATCGTTTATTGTCATGATCTGAAATAAGAGTTATGTGAGGTTTAGGTTTGGTTAATCGGATCAGTTTGACAAGTGCTATTGTAAAGGTAGCTCATAGTTCTAAAGTCCACCTCAGGGCGTTCTTTATTTTTTCGAAAGGCTCCCCAAATACGGCTCCTACTTTCTCTAGTAGTTCGTTATCTGCGATTGCTTGTAGTCCTTGGACGTTGGCGTAGCTTTTGACTTTTAAGAATGGAGTTTTAGGTAACTCTACTTCGTACTCACTACCTCGATATTGAGAAGTGATAGGTACGCAAAGCGATAATGCTCGAGGTGCATCTGGGTCATGCCGCGAAACTACAACCATCATTCTCACCTTGCCGCCAATCCCAAGATCTACCCAGTAGACTTCACCTGGTTTAGTCATTATAAAATGAGTCTAAGGTACTTTGGCGGCTTTCAGTAGATCTTAATAGATCATTTGATTCTCTTCTCACTTTGACAGAGAACGGCAGGCCTCCGTGTATTCTTACTTGAGAGAGAAACATCCGAATCGCATCTGTAGTAGTGATTCCGAGTTCTTCAAAGACCTTTTCGGTCTCTAGTTTGAGCTCCGAACTGACTCTCGCTCTTACAACTGTATCTTGCATGTGACTATTGTAGCCTAAATGGGCCACATGTAAAGGGAGATGTAGAAGTGAACGCTTCGCTCTCTTTCGTTAGTAGAGGTGTGACTATAGGGTGGCTTGCCTTTGCGTTCGGAAGTTAATTGGTGAGACGCCCTTACATAAGCCTCCGGGGTGCTGGTATTTGCCGCCTTTATTAGGGGGGCGTTAGATGTGACACTTGCACAGGGCTAACAGTGTTCTTTCCTGTTCACCTTTCGTGTATTTCAGCGGTCCTTATCTCCTGACCTTTACGACAAAAAAGCCCACTCTTAGAGAGTGGGCTTTTGAGGAAAGAGAGAGAAGGTAGCTTATCCGAAGATAGACTTGAGACGGTTGCAGACTTCGACCACGTTTTCACGAGAGTTGAAGGCTGAGATACGGAAGTATCCTTCACCCGCGGCACCGAATCCTGAACCAGGAGTGATGACGACTTGAGCCTCGTTGAGCATCTTGTCGAACATGCCCCAGCTGTCTACGCCTTCTGGACATGCTACCCATACGTATGGAGCGTTCACTCCACCGAAGACTTGGAGACCGATCTCTGTGCAGGTCTCACGGAGGAGAGCGGCATTGCTCATGTAGTGTTCTACGAGAGCTGATACTTGTGCCTTACCAGCGTCTGAGAAGATGGCTTCTGCACCGCGCTGTACTGGGTATGATGCACCGTTGAACTTAGTAGAAGTACGACGTGACCAGAGTTGCTTGATGCTGATTTCTTCGCCTTCTGCGGTTTGGCCCTTGAGGCCTGCAGGGATCGCGATGTATCCGCAACGGACACCAGTGAATCCACCATTCTTAGAGAAGGAACGGAACTCCATCGCACACTCGAGAGCGCCTTCGATCTCGAAGATTGAGCGAGGGACGTCGTCTTCTTGGATGAAGGCCTCGTAGGCTGCATCATAGAGGATGATTGCGTTGTTCTTCTTCGCGTACGCGACCCATGCCTCGAGTTGTGCTTTCGTCGCTGATGCCCCTGTTGGGTTATTCGGATAGCAGAGGTAGATGAGATCGACCTTTTCCTCAGGGATGGCTGGAACGAATTGGTTCTCAGCGGTACATGGGAGGTAGACGAGACCTTCGTAACGGCCGTCTTCGTCACCTTCACCGGTGTTACCGATCATGACATTCGTATCAACGTATACTGGGTATACAGGGTCGGTGATTGCGATCTTGTTCCCTGGGCCGAAGATGTCGAGGACATTACCGGTGTCACACTTAGATCCGTCAGAGATGAAGATGTCGTCAGCGTTGATGCCGAGACCTTGGTAGCAGTTCTCTACCACCGCCTCACGGAGGAAGTCGTATCCTTGCTCAGGACCGTATCCACGGAAGGTGTCGCGGCTTCCGAGTTCGTCTACAGCTTTGTGCATCGCCTCACGCACTGCTTCTGGGAGAGGCTCTGTTACGTCACCGATACCACACTTGATGATCTTAGCTGCCGCTTCTGGGTTGCTCTCGGTGAATTCGCGTACGCGACGACCGATTTCTGGGAAGAGATATCCTGCTTTGAGTTTAAGGAAGTTTTCGTTAATGAACGCCATGCCTGAGTGTTAAGCGCATTTTTCTATTCCTTCCAACATATTTTCCTCAGGAATCGCCACAAAGATGAGTTCTATCAATGCTGGTGTAGATTCTTGATTCTGGTTTGGGCAAATAGCTAATGCGCTGAGACGCAATAAGAGAGGGGTAAGGCTGGTCCGCGAAATGACGCGGAAGAGCACGGAA
>WTJZ01000084.1 GCA_011524615.1 Akkermansiaceae bacterium
GGCTACGCTTGGTTCAGTGTAGGCGCAAGGCAGCTGGAACAGGTTACTCAGTATATCCATAACCAGAAAGAGCATCATCGTGCAGTGTCGTACGAAGACGAGTTGGTTAAGTTTCTCCGAGTTTACCAAGTTTCGTATGATGAGAGGTATTTATGGAATGACTAGTACCTAGGGCTGTATGGAGTTCACCCTACGGGAGAAAAGAGGTTCTTAGCAGTGCGCCTCTGGTAGTCTATGTAGGAGGCGAAGCCATGCGATCGGCGAGTTCTAATTGGTATAAGTTACCCTGGGTGGCGGCTGGCGCATATGATTGCGCTATGCGCAACCACCCGCCAACCTTGACCCAGGGCTTCGGACTTACTCCCTTATCAGGGAGATTTATTGGTATCAGTGATACTATGGCCCTTAGCATTTAGAAAACCGCAAAGATAAGATCTTGAAGAGGAAGCGATGTTACCGCGTCAGGTGGTTTACTAATTCCGCTCGGCTTGAGGTCTGCATGCTGAATCTCTGGAATTAATAAATTGCTAGGATGGAGAGGGGTGATAGCGTGGTGATATGACTACGTTTACTGACGCCGCTCTCCGTGCGGATGCGCTGAATCTAGGGCCTCATTGGGTCTATGATCAGGCTGCACTAGCAATGGCCTTCCCTAACGGGGTGACAGAACCTCGTGACCCGATCAGCCCGTATCACCCGAACCGTAAGGCGGGGCAATATACACACATCGGTGATCAGACTAAGTTCCTCGCGGACGCGACCCAGGGGGGATACTCTCGTGCTGGGTGGAAGGAGGCTTGGCTGACCGCGATGCAGAGTTATGATGGTTATCTCGATGGGGCGACCAAGGCAACGCTAGAGACGCAGGCGGAGACTCCGTCGAGCTCTAATGAGTTCTCCGTGATCTCACGAATCGCACCGATCATCGATCTAGGGCTGAATCTAGATGAGACGATCGCGATCGCGCAGGACCAGGCGGCTCTGACTCATGGGGGAGACCTCATTCCAGAGGGGGTAGAGTTCTTCGTCAGAGTGCTCTTTGCGGTGCGTGAGGGCGTCGATATTGAGGATGCGATCTATGACCAGGCCGAGAGTGGGCGCTATCCTAAGCTGAAGCCAGCAGAGGCATATGACCAGGCCTATTCAGCAGATAAGACCGCCTTCCTAGAGGTCGCTAAGGAGTTTGGCCAAGCCTGTGGGTTTGACTCGGCCTTCCCGCTGACGCTCTACTTCGCGATCAACTTTTCCAAGAGTATGAACCATGCCATGACCGTGAATGCGCTCGCAGGTGGAGATACCACGGCACGAGCCATGGTGCTAGCGCAGCTCATCCATGCTCGTGATCACGGCTAGTACTATGATGAGAGAGTCACCTCTCTCTATGAGGGTGGCTTAGCTGATATCGATCCAGCGAGCCAATTCCCCTCGGAGCTTGCTGGAGTTCCGGACGCGGTACTTTTCTCCAGCCTGGAGGATGGCCGCGCGGCCCTTGGAGCCCGTCATACGGAGGTAGACATCGGTCTGGCCTGGGTGGCGCGCGAGGACCTCTTTGATTTTGGCGAGGTCTGCGGAGTTGTGACGCAGGACATTGAGGGTGAGTTCGATGCCCTTGATCTTCTTCGCGGTGGTCTTGACCTCATTCACCTCCGAGCAGAATCCCATGCGGATCTCCTCAGTACGGTCGTCCATCTGGACTCCGGCCTTGAATCGGATGACGGTTCCCTGATTCAGGATGCCCGCTTCCTTGGCTGACTCGTAGGTGTCGCCCCAGCAGACGACCTCGACATCTCCCGTGAAGTCCTCGAGGTGGAGGACGCCGAACTGCTTGCCGGCCTTGGACGTCTTATGCTCGACGAGCGAGATCATGCCGCCGAACTTATACTTCTGGCGCTTATCAGAGGCGTCTAGCTCAGAGAGCATGGCAAAGGGGGTGTACCCCTCCGCATCGATCACTCCTCGGAACTTGTCCAGTGGATGACCAGTCACGTAGAACCCGAGGAGTTCCTTCTCATGGACGAGGCGGTCCTCCTTAGGCCACTCGTCGATCTGGTCTACGTGATCCTCGACCAGGGGCTTTGGTGGGG
>WTJZ01000077.1 GCA_011524615.1 Akkermansiaceae bacterium
CCTGCCATGTCGAGCTGTGTGCCTAGAAAGCTAAAGACGATATTCTTCATTATTGGATAACTATTTATCTTATTTTATAAAGTTGGGCAATTTATTATTGTAGTGGTATCAGGTGGGGATTGGGTCGGAAAACTTTTTATCCCTTATTCTATAAGGGGTGAGGGGTTTTTCTAGTAGTGTTCGGTACAGTGTTGGCATGGGCTGTGCCAATAAGGGGATAGATAACGAAAACGAATTATGGCTAACAAATCACTCTTTAACAAAACGTCATGCTTACCATTAGCGGACACATCTAATAGCGCAGGAGGAGTGGCTTATTCCTTATCGAGCGAGGCAGCATTGGCGCAGTACGTGATGACTGGTTGCTTAAATGGAACCTTTTACACATCAGCGGAACGTCAGCTCGATGAGATCATCTTACTTTCATACGAGGTCGATGACCGCTTCTTAGGGCAGTTGGCGATCTATGCGCGACAAAAAGGGTACATGAAAGATACGCCAGCCCTCTTATGTGCGCTCTTAGCTTCTCGTAATATTGCGCTACTGAAGGAGGTCTTCCCTCAAGTCATTGATAACGGTAAGATGCTGCGGAACTTCGTGCAGATGATTCGCTCGGGTGTGACGGGGCGACAATCCTTAGGCTCTGCACCTCGTCAGTTAGTCAGAAATTGGCTCAGTAGTGCGAGTGAGAAGCAGTTATTACATGCCTGCGTGGGGCAAGATCCGAGCTTAGCTGATATCGTGAAGATGGTACACCCTAAGCCTACGACTAAAGAGATGGACGCGTTCTATGCATGGTTGCTGAAGAAGCGGGTGAAAGCGAACCTTCTTCCACCGATTACTCAGGAATATGAGCAGTGGAAGGTCAATCGAAAGGCTCAGGTGCCAGACGTTCCCTTCCAGATGTTGACCTCACAGGAGCTCTCCAAGAATGATTGGATTCAGATCGCGAAGAATGCTGGGTGGCAGATGACTCGGATGAACCTGAATACCTTTCTCCGTCATGGCGTAATGGATCATGGGAGAGTCGTGGATGTGATCGCGAAGCGTCTGAAGAATAAGGCACAGATCAAGCGAGCTCGAGCCTTTCCGTATCAATTGATGGCTGCGTACCTCAACGTCTCACGAGAGATGCCGCGTAAGATTACGAACGCGCTCCAGGAAGCGATGGAAATCGCATTGGAGAATGTGCCGAAGCTAAAGGGGCGCGTCTATGTCGCGGTGGATATCTCAGGGTCGATGCATAGCTCGGTCTCTGGATACCGCGCGGGTTCGACCTCTCAGGTGCGCTGTATCGATGTGGCCGCTCTGATGGCTGCTTCGATCCTGCGGAAGAACCCTGAGGCGGTGATCCTCCCCTTCGAGTGTGATGTGCGTCAGGTCAAGCTGAACCCCTATGACTCCGTCATGAGAAATGCGCAAAAGCTGAGCAACATGCCGGCTGGAGGGACGAACTGCTCGGCGCCTCTCAGCTATATCAACCGTAAGAATCTCAAAGTAGATACTCTCATCATGGTCTCGGACAATGAGTCTTGGCTCGATAATCCTCACTATGGATGGTACGGCGGAGGGAAGGCGACGAAGACGCTGGAGGAGTGGGCGCAGATCAAGCAGCGTAGCCCTGAGGCTAAGTTTGTCTGTCTCGATATCCAGCCGAATACGACAACGCAGGCGAAGGAGCGCCGAGATATTCTCAATATCGGAGGGTTCTCAGATCAGGTCTTCCACTTGATCTCGGACTTTGCGAACGGCGAGACGGATGCGCACTACTTAGAGCGCGTCATCCGAGAGGTCCCCCTCTCGGAGCATCAGGAAGCGCAGGCTTCTTGATTCTTGAGGGGCTCGGGAGAGTCCCTGATCATGGAATGGTAGCGCTATATGCCTGGGAGATGTGGGTTCGAGTCCCACCCGGGGAATATGGGCTGGTAGTTTAAAGGACTAAAAACACCTAAGGACGCGCCCGCCAAACCATGATCTCAACTCTGTGTGAATGCAGTAGTGACTACACCACCAACCAGACTGTCACGACTCACCTTGTCACCAGAGACTCCCATCCATGGCGAATGCCGTGATGACTACAT
>WTJZ01000281.1 GCA_011524615.1 Akkermansiaceae bacterium
GTCCCGTTCGGTATCGATGATGAGGTGGAAGCCGGAAGCCCTAAAGTTGATTTATCCGCCCGCTTTGTCTTCTAAGCCGACTCCTGAATTCCTCTAACTCTAGAATATGAAACCACTTAATTCCCTTCTTACAGGTCTTAGCCTGTTCACCCTTTCTGCTGGATTTGTATCCGCGCAGGCTGTTCCTGATTTCTCTGCCGATCTAGCCTCGCGGAAGGCTACCATGGAGCCCCAATTCCCGAACCCGATTATGAAGATTCAGTCTCTGGCGTATTACCAACCCGCCACTAAGGAGACTGCCTATTGGGTGAAGCAACTTGATGCGTACCGTGTATCGCTCGATGGCGATGATTACGTGTATGATACTGATGTAGCAGCCCCATTCATGCTCGGAGTTCTCCTGGCGGATGGCTTCTTTGCGATTCAGGCTAAGGATACCGAACGTTTGTCCAGTATCTCAGATGCGATCGAAATTCTCGCGCTCAAGCTCGGTGCTACGGAGCAAGACATTGCTAAGACAAAGATCATGAACAATTATGCCATTAAGGGCGAGTGGGTTCGTGTAACCATGGAGCTGAACTACCTTCGCTACTACGTCATGAACCGCCTTAAGACGGCGGATAATACCAGCCTCGTTTACATGGGGGCTTGGATGCAGGGGGCTAACTACATGATGAACGTCGTTAAGTCCATTCAGAGCGACGGCAACGCAGCGGGAATCTCTGGAATCCTCCGAGAGCCAGATTTAGTTTCGTTCCTCATCCGTGATGTCAAGCAGGAGCCTGCAAAGGCGGGACACCCTGTTATCTCCGAAGGCCTAAGCCTGTTAGAAGAAATTTATACCGCGGTGAATGTTCCTCTCAAGACACCAGTCCCGGCTGAGTCTGTCGCCAAATACGCGGAGGCCCTCACAGAATATGTGAACAAGGCCGTAACCACCCTCGAGAAGAAGTAGAGTGGTCACCACCTCTATGACTTCTGAACCACCAACCCATAATATAATATATGAACAAAAAACTCATCGCCTCAATCGTAGGCTTACTCATGACGGGAGCAGTATTTGCTCAAGATAAGAACAAGGCCATCGATAATGGTTACCTTGCCGCGCAGAAATATTCTGCTCGTGGCTTTGCGGTCGACCCCGGTCCATCCTCTTTTTGTAGCGCTGGATCTAATGCTGTGTTCCAGGTGAACATGGCTCCTGGAGTAGAGAACCTTTTCATCATTGCTACTGATGATGTCCGCAACATGCGACTCTATGTCGTTGACGAGTTCGGTCAAATTATCGAGCAGAACAGCACTGGTCGGGAGCGCGCTCGCGCCGTTCGCTTCAACAGCCGTTATGCTGGTGTAGCATACGTTTACGCCTTTTTCGATGACGTCCTTGGGATGGGCGCATGGGCGTCCCTGATCTGTAGCCGTCCACTTAACCCAGCCCCCACGATCTCTTCATCCCAGATGACGAACGACCCATTCTCGGCGGGCGTAGTCAACAAGAGTTTTAATTCCCCGAGTGTGCCTAACAACATTCCTGCTCCTTCCACTCCAGCAGTAGTCGGGACTCGTTCCGAAAACTAATTTTTCCATATTTCTCACTAACAAACAAACCGAACAACATGAAAGCAACAACCATCACCCTTATTGCCGGTATCAGTGCCCTCTGCATCTCTTGTATGGAGCGCTATGACACGACCTTGATCGTCCCTGTAGAAAATACGACTCCTGCTAAGAAGGAATCTAAAGAGGTCGCCAAAAAAGAGGCTAAGAAGGTAACCCCTAAGAAGGTAACCCCTAAGAAGGAGACTGTGACTAAGAAAGTCACCCCTAAGCCTGCACCTGTGTCTGAAGAGGAGTACTACCGTAACCTAAAAGCACTCTAATCGCGTAGCGACAACCCTCAAGTGGAGGGATGTTTCCCTCCACTTTTTAACCTCTCTCCTTAGCAATTCACGATGGAACAAAAAGACTTTATCTACCCTGAGCAGGCGATGATCGATGAGCATTATTATGCTAGCTTCGATGCACCGGTATTCATTGGTGAGGGGATGTATGGTCGTGTGTATTCAACGACCTTTAGTCGTAAGGAGAAGACTTCTCTCGTGAAAAAGGGAGAGCGCATTGCACTGAAAGTGCTCAAGCGTGATAAGATTGCAGAGCAAGCCGAAAAATTTAAGAAAGAGGCAGATTACACCCTTTATTCGTCCCGCCGCCCATGGACAGCAGACCAGCCTGAGGACAAGAAATATGAAACGAAAGAGGATCTGTGCCCCTACGTCGTCAACCTTTATGAGCTTTATAAGGATGGTCATTTCTTCTCTATCGAGATCTGCGATGCGGGGAGCCTATCCGATTTACTGAATGAGAAGCTCGCAAACCAAGGCGGGTTTTCATGGGCGGAGTTTCGCCCTATTTTTGCTCAGATTGCTCAGGGTCTGAGCGCCATGCACGGTGATTATCTACCGCTAGATAAGAGAGCGATCGTGCACTTTGACCTCAAGCCGGACAACATCATGTTCAAGAAGGTCAAAGGAAAGCTGGTTCCTAAGATCGTCGATTTTGGCTTCGCTCGTGATGTGAGCCGTGAGAAGAAACAAGAGGGCTCAGACGCCTCTAAGACCTATACGCAGCCAACCGGGCTCAATGGCACACCGCTGACCGCAAGTCCTGAGCAGTGCCGCCAGTTTCAGCAACGTCTCGGAGAGGGGGAAGAGCTGGATTGGCGCTCTGATCTCTTTTCTATCGGAGTGACTGCTTGGATGGTTCTCAAAGGCGGTAACCCGTTCGATCCTAAACTAGGCGCGCTCCAGCTGATGCTAGACCGCACTAAGCGTGATTCGTATAACGATGAGCTTATTACCTCCCTTGGTTTAGACCTAAATAATCCGGAAGATCATCACTGCTTCCAGGTCTTAGCAGGATTACTCGCCATTCAGCCGGATGAGCGCATCCAATCCGCTAAGGAATTACACGCAGCTTTAGCGAACCCTGATTACGTCTATGTAGAGAACACCAGTGAGCTTACGACTGAGCAGGAGGATTCCGTATCTGACCCCGAGCCTCATGTAGAGGAGCAAGAAGTCCCAGTGCTAGACGAGGTTCAGACAGAGCAGGAAAGCTTCGAGAAATACTACAATCTCTCTGGCGATAAAATGTCTCTCCTCTCAGGTGGTTACCTTGAGTGCTTTGAGAAAAAGAACGATCACGCTAAGGCCTTTGCGGTCTATGTCCCGAACCTAGAGGAGAAAGAAAAGCGCCGGAACCACATTGTCGCTTCCTGTGAAGCATTCCAGCAGCTCGACTCTAGCCTCCTCCCCGTTCACCACGCTTCCTTTGCAGATGGGCATGTTCTGTCCAACATCTTTGGGATCACACTGAGTGACCTCCTGATTGATACTCGCTTTGACTTTAAGGCATTTCTACCACAGCTTCAGGAGATGGCGCGTGTCGCCGATGCTCTGCCTACTTATGCTCGAGACGCCATTAGCTTTTCTGCCGGTCTCCTGAAAGTCGAGTTTACAGACTCTGATTACGATGAGGTCTTTTATGAGCAGGCAGACTTACCGAAATCGTTTGCCGAGTTCCCTCAGCATCATCTCTGTTGTATTCCACTGTTCGGAGTCCTACCGACTGACATGGAAGCATCCATGTCTCAGTCCGGTCTTGATGCGAATTGGCTGACTGAATACAGCCTTATTAAGCAGTTTGCTGCTCTGATCTATCAACTTTTCTCAGGAAAGACCCTTGTGCCCCAATCCTTTGGTGACAAGGTATCATACGTTACTTCTGGAGCCTTCTCAGAGGATGGTAACACGCTCTTGTCAGAGACGATCTCACGCAGCAATCGAGCGGAGAGTGAGCAACCTGTTACCCTTACCGCTTTTCTGGAGAAGTTCTGCCGTCTAGAAGGCGTAGATCTCGCCACGCTATCGACTAACCGCTCCTTCGCAGCACTCGACCGCGAGTTCTCCCTCCCAGAGCTCCAGCAGGAGCAATCCGCCTCAGACAACTCCGCACCGGAGAACGACATACCTGACGAACCGACCACGTATCAGGAGAAGCCGGTATGGAAAGCGTCCGAGGCATACGCAGGGAATGAGGTCGCAGTCCTAACGAATGCGTCGAGCACGATGGCGAAGAGCCGTGACTATGGCTTCGCTCAGCTCTATCATATCTCTGGTCGCAGCCCAGACCTCACTTATAACCTCTTTGTCCTAGAATCAGGGGCAGAAGCTCCTGCTAAGGAAGCGCTCGCTATCCAACAGATGGAGGAACTCGCCGCCCTAGACAGTCCCTTCATCCCACACTTATATGCTCGGGTCGAGGGGGGAGACGCTCCTTCGCAATTCGTTTTTGAACCCTACACCACACCCGATGGAGGGACGCTTGCAGAATATCTTAGCGAGCAGGAAGTTGCGTTAGAGACTGCTCTTCCTTGGCTTTACGAGTACGCTCGGATAGCGGATAAAGCACGCCTGCAAGGGAATAATCAGCAAGAAGGGAACGACCTACTCGCAGCTCTGGGGTGTGATCTCCGCCAGATTAATCTGGTTTCCTGTCACGATGGCTCTGACCGTTGGGTGCTGTCTCCGAACTGGGGATCAGACTCTTCCGGGGTCAAGGTCGACAGCTCCATGTCGCTAGATCAAGGTATTATCGGACAGGAATACCCCTTTTCTGCCCAGTTCGCCGGTCTGATCTATAACCTTTGCTCGGGCCAATCACTGAACCAGTTCGCATACGAAGACCCTAGCTTCTATACGGTCTCGGGCAACTTCTCAGAGGTCGGGAACCGCCTCCTTTCAGATGTTATTACCAGTCAGCAAGAAGTCGTGTCCTACACCGACTTTGTCGAGAACCTTGCCCAGCTGGAAGGCCTAACCCTTGATTCCACTCAGTCTGCCGCCTATAAGCTGGTGGACTCGTCACTCCCATCGCCAGAGGCGTATCTGCCTAAGCCAGACTTTGCCACTCAGCTTGCTTTGTTCTCGCAACCCCGCACAGAGAAGGCTGAGAAGACTCAGAACGCAGAGCCTACCCAGGCAGTAGAAGAATCCAGTCCATCGCCAAGTCCCGCTCCTAAACCGCAAAAGGTACGTCCTAAGAAGCCCACCCCACAACCAGACCCGATTTCCTCTTCTACGTCCTCAGATCAGTCAGATGACACGATCAGCGGCTTAGGTGGGGGCACAGTGAATAAACCAGAGCTTCCCCAGGGGCGGGTCGTCCTAGAGGCACTTAAGAAAAACATGAAGCGCATCATCGCAGTGGCGGCGGTTCTTGTGGTCAGCGCTCTGGGACTCTACCTGTGGACCCTCCTCACAGAGGATAAGCGTAATGCCACGGATAAGTATCATGCACTTCTACAAGAAGGAGCGACATTGTGTAGTCAACTCTTTCTTTATGTAGATAATGAACAAGATGTAGAGGTCAGCGATACGCAAATGGTGCAACTAGTCCGAAATAAGTCTCAGTTAGATATATTAGACCATATTGATAACCGTATTGACGCCTATGTTCAGGCTCTATCAGGGTTTCATGAGAATATTAAATACTTCGGTCTGAATGTAAACCCTCAGGGGGAACTGACTTTGCGTAATGATGACGATACATCCTTCGCCAAAATGGGTGGTGGGACTGAGGAATTGCAGAAGCTCCAAGACATTTATCGTGAATCTAAGAAAAAATTAGTTTGTTATCAGGCCGCTGCTACTGAGGCGGAACGCATCCTAAACCGCCCTAAGTTAAAAGTGAGACATCTAGAGCAATCTCTCAATTTTACCTTCGCAGTGAATGTCGGAGAAGGGAAGCAAGATCAGTGGGTTGAGCTAACCGCTCTAGATCAAAATCAATTTGTTCGTGTTTCACCCGAAATTAACGAGTTTAAACTTACATTCCACAACGGGCCATTTAAGGGGTTCTCTGGCGTCTGTGAAGTGAAAATGCCTGATGATAACCGAAGTGAATTCACAATTGATTTTGCAAACCCGTCAGGAGAAATTGTATTTAATCAGTTTGTCCCTTATGAAGATATTAACAAAGGTACTATGATTGTTCAGAGCGCAGGATTGTATTTTTGGGAGGGTAGGTTGATGTTCGTTTCGTCATTTTTTGGTGATGCAACTGCGGCTTGTCATAAATATGAAAAAGGAAAGAGGTTGTTTTCGGCATTTCCATATGATAAGTCTTATGTGGAAACTTATAATAAAACGACGATCAATTCTCATACTGATTTGCCAGTGGAAGAAGTTGCATGTAGGATTAAGGAGTCTAAAGCACAAGAATACTTTGATTTTAAAGAGAAAAGTTTACGATCAGCTCAAATGTCTTGGCGTGACCTTCTTGTAATTCCACATGACTCTGAATCAAGGCTGACATATAAATATGGAAACTTTGTTGCATGGAAAGAAGTCGAGATCAACAATGTTAACCGAAGAGAGTTAGATTTTTCTAAAGAGAACTTGGCGTGGTTTAATGGGTCAGGAGGAAGATTGATGTTTGCGGAGTCAATTTTGGATTGGATCGAGATTTCATTGAATTATGGAGGTCTCAGATTTGATGACTATAGAAGAGTTGATGTTAGAGAAGGATTTGTTATGGGTTTTGATGTTTATACTCGTCACCATTTTGATTTTCTTGATGATTGGGGGAGAGTTGAGTTGTATAACGAAAGATTTAATCCACTATTAAATAATTCTTTCAGTGATTCTCTGTTCAAGGGTGTAGGTAAAAATCAACCTTTTGTGATTGAGGATGAGAATATGAAAGGGAGTATTAAGGACTGGCAGACAGCGGCAACTTACTTCGATCTAATGAGTGCCTTCGTTGATCAGGATTTCTCTAATTACCCTTTTAGGGGGAAATTGAAAACTTTTACAAATTAAATGATATGAGACTAACTAAAATTCCAATATTATACTTATTCGTGAATTCAACTTTGTATGCGGGGACCGCAGCAAATAATCGATTTACTATGTCAACCCCTACGTTAACGATGCCTGCTCAGCGCCAAGTGGTCTCAGGAGGCAGCTCAGTCACTACGAACAACTACACAGCTACGACGAGCAGTCAGAGCAGCAGCTCTTCTAGCAACACACCGAGTAAACCAAGCCGCAATAGGAAACCTACAGGCAGCTCCGGCCAGAGTTCCAACGCTCCAGTGGTCAAAGTAAATCCTTACTCTGATTTAACTGGAGGGTATGGAGCAGACCAAAGAACTGCGACCTCTTCTACAGCTTCGTCCCTTTCCTTTCCCTATGCTCCACAATTTGGGTTTTTAGGGCAAGATCGTATTAGTGGCGAGAAC
>WTJZ01000292.1 GCA_011524615.1 Akkermansiaceae bacterium
CACTTTAAACTGGAGGTAACACTGGTTTATCCTTTGCTCGAGGCTGATGACGTTGCGTAAAAAGCATGGCTCGTTCACTGATAGACAAGGAATTATAAACGTGGCCAACAACATCCTTGATCTTGTTCGCTAAAGTAAACTTGGCGTTCCAAGAATAGACTAGCGTGCGCCCTTGCCGTTTACATACCAGAACCCCGACTTGTTCGAGCTTATCGAGTTGTCTTTGTACTGAGTCGAGAGACACTGAAAAGTCGCGAGCAATTGCGCGCCCGTATCCTTCCCCATAATGATAAAGGAAGAGAAGAACAGCTTCTGCAGATTTCCCTCCAAATAGGGTTTGTAGTATTGACGCCCTCATGACCTTATATTAAAGTCATATGACCGATAATTCAAGTCATAATATGCAAGAACCAAACTGGCAAAATTGCTCCGAAGAGGAGCTCTGGTATTACGTGGGTTGGCACTTGGAGTCTGCTGGAATTTCATCCACCTTAGTTGGCGGGGCAGTCGTTGCGATATATACTGAGGGCTTATATCGATCAGGTGACTTAGATTTAATTTCTGAAACGCTTAACCGACAAAAGTTGGTGTCCATTTTGCAGGGTATAGGTTTTAATGAAACGAAGTCTCGCTATTTCAAACATCCCGAATGTCATCACTTGTTTTTAGAGTTTCCTCCTGGACCTGTAGAAATCGGTAGAGAATACCCTATTGAACCAGCTGAAGTAGAAGTGATGGGGCAGAAACTCAAATTACTCTCACCTACTGACAGCGTTAAAGACCGCTTAGCAAGTTATGTCTATTGGCAAAGTCGTGCCAATTTTGATCAAGCTGTTTTGATATGCTTACGCCAAGAAGAGAGAATCCAATATGATAAGGTTGAAGCATGGTGCCAGAGTGAAGGACACGCTTCTGTATACCAAGAACTGGTAGAAGCTATCACTCGTGAAAAAAATATAGAATAAGGAGTCCTCTCCTTAAGAAGTCTTCAGATCAGAGAAGAGAGACTCCATGTAGTCACAGACCGCACAGAGGGCCTTGCGGTACTTCTCATTTGGGAGAGCCTTAGCCTTATCGATACACTTCGCGATGAGATCTAGGGAGTAGTCGAGCGCGTAGTTGACGGCGAAGTTATGATCCTCTATCCCAACGATCGCACGGAGGTCGACTGACTTCTGGCTCTCGATACAGGCCTTGAGCTCGGCTTGCTTATCAGGAGTTCCATTCTCGAGGAGGTAGAGGAGAGGAAGGGTGATCTTCCCTTTCTCCAGATCTGTTCCGAGGGTCTTACCGAACTGTTGTTCTGAACCGACCATGTCGAGACAGTCATCATAGATCTGATATGCTACTCCTAGGTCTAACCCGAACTGGGTAAGGTCCTGTACCTCTTGCTCAGAAGCACCTGAAATATAAGCCGAAAGACCTGTCGCAGCGCCAAAGAGAGCACCAGTCTTCATCTCTAGAAGCTTAAAGTAAGTCTCCTTAGACATCCCGAGGTCGAAGCGACTCTGGGTCTGAAGGATCTCCCCCTGACAGACGTCACGAGCTGCCTCAGAGATACGACGTGAGAGAAAGAGGTCGTCAAAGTCAGTAGAGAGCTTCATCGCGTGTGAGAAGAGTGCGTCTCCGAGGAGTACTGCGATCCCCTCTCCCCATTTAGCATTAGCGGTAGGGACCTGACGACGCTCAGCAGCTCCATCGATGATGTCATCATGGACAAGAGATGCGATGTGGATGAGCTCCAGGATCGCTCCGAGATTGATATGGTCGTCGTTAATCTCAGCGATCGCCCCACCAGTCAGGAAGGTCAAAGCTGGTCTAATACGCTTACCCTCTGTCTCACAGACATAAGAGACATAAGGAGAGACTCCTGGGTCGAAGTCATGTGTAATCTCAGATAAGATACGCTCAACAGACTCAATCTCAGTTTTGATCAAGTTAAACGTCGTCTTTAAGGATGCTCGTTTTATACTGTTGGCTATCATGTATTAACACTGAACCTTTCCATAACTTTGCCCTCTGTGCAAACGAAGATTCAAAAAATCTTACTCACTATTCGTGAGTCACCCTACTGAGAGAGATCGAATGTGAAATTTAGGAGAAATATTCTTCCCTCTCGCACGAAGTCCGCTACATATTCTGGCAACTAAATTTTCCGATGTCAGAAGCTCCTAAGTACAAACGTGTGATCCTCAAACTCAGCGGCGAAGCTCTCCGTGCTGCTGGTAGTAAAGATAACATCTCTCCCGAAATCGTCGACCGTATCGCCCGCGAAATCAAGAACGTGGTAGACATGGGAATCGAAGTAGGAATCGTCGTCGGAGGCGGAAACTTCTGGCGTGGAGCGTCTGCTAGTAACCGAGGTATGGACCGCCCAACCGCTGACTACGTAGGGATGCTCGCGACCGTGATGAACTCACTCGCACTACAGAGCGCGATCAAGGCTGAGGGTGTAGAGGTCGTCGTCCAGACTGCGATTCAGATGCAGAATGTAGCGGACCCATTCATCCGACACAAGGCCCAGCGTCACCTCAACCAAGGCACCGTCGTCATCTTCGGTGCAGGGACAGGGAGCCCATTCTTCTCTACAGATACCACTGCCGCACTCCGTGCTAGTGAGATGGGAGCGAACGCGATCTTCAAGGCGACCATGGTAGACGGTGTCTATGACTCAGACCCTAAGAAAAACCCAGACGCGGTGAAGTACGAGACCGTCACCTTCCAGACCTGTCTAGAGAAGCAACTCAAGGTCATGGATGCGACCGCATTCTCTCTCTGTATGGAGAACGACATCCCGATCATCGTCTTCGACCTCGGGGAAGAAGGCAACATCACTAAGGCACTCGGCGGAGCAGAAGTCGGCACCACCGTTCACCTCTAATCTCTCTTAAGAAAACACATTTAATTATGGACCCAAACAGCACTCTAAAGTCAGTAGAATCTGACATGGCAAAGTCAGTTGAGCACCTACAGAAGGAGTTCACAGGACTACGTACAGGTAAGGCATCACCTTCCCTCGTAGATAATCTCGACATCAACGTGCCAAGTTACGGCAGTGTGATGAAGCTTAACGGACTCGCAGTCATCACGACTCCTGAGGCTCGTACCATCATGATCTCACCATTCGACCCAAGTACCCTTGGCGACATCGATAAGGGTATCCGCGAGGCGAACCTCGGCTTCAACCCTGTGAGTGATGGTAAGACTCTCCGTATCCCTATCCCAGAGCCAACAGAAGAGCGCCGTAAGGAACTCGCTAAAACCGCTAAGGGTTACACCGAAGACGCTAAGGTCCGTATCCGTGCATGCCGTAAGGATGGAATGGATGCTGGTAAGAAGATGAAGAACGAGAACATCCTCACCGAAGATGCTCAGAAGGACTTCGAAAAAAGCGTTCAAGACCTCACAGACAAGTACGTCAAGTCGATCGAAGAAGTCTTCACAGCGAAGGAGAAGGAAATCCTCACGGTTTAATCCTCCCCCTTTTCATCACACCCCAAAAAAAGCACGAGTCTCGCACTCGTGCTTTTTTCGTTTGGCAGCCTCTCTCATCTGAGGCTGTAAGAGGATCTCGACCTAGGAGAATCGTTGCTCTAGCTCATGGAGACACTCGATCACGACAGCGTCATCGATCTCATGGATATCGAACCCGACCCCGTGGTCGCGTAATAACATGATGGTAAGTCGCCCTCCGAGATGCTCTCGGAATTCATCTAACCCATCAATGAGAGCATACGAGCCATCCGCATTCTTGAGAGCAAACGCGTCATCCCACAGAGGCATCTGGAGCGCCTGTAGTACCGATAAGATTCGTTCCGCCTTATCAGGGGCGAGGAACCCCATCTTGCTCGCGTAGATCGTATCTAGCGCGATCCCGATAGAGACAGCTTGGGCATGACTGAGTCTAAAGTCGGAGAGTTGCTCCGCCTTATGGGCTGCCCAGTGACCGTAGTCCAGAGGACGACTAGACCCCATCTCGAACGGATCCCCCCCGAGCGCTATGTGACGAGCGTGAAGAATAGCCGAACGCTCAACACACTCCTCTAATACAGCCGGCTCTAGTGCCGCCAGCTGTGTGACATGAGACTCGATCCACTCAAAGAAGGCCCCATCCTTAACAAGTGCTACCTTCACCGCCTCTACCAAGCCATCACGGCAGATATGAGCAGGCTGTGAATAGAGAAAGCGGAAGTCATTCACAACAGCGTAAGGGACAGCAAAGGCGCCCAGGAAGTTCTTCTTCTTATAGAGGTTAATGCCATTCTTCACTCCCACTCCTGAGTCATCCTGAGAGAGAGTAGTCGTCGGGAAGCGGACGAGACGAATCCCGCGGTGCGCAGTCGCAGCAGCAAACCCGACTACATCTAAGAATGCGCCACCACCAATGACCCATACATAAGAATGTCGATCGATCTTATGACGCTCAATCGCATCCATCACCTCACGGCAAACGACCTCAGAGCGCTTACAGTACTCTCCTCCTTCCGCACGTGTGATCGTCGTCAGAGTCAGATGAGGTACACTCTGGAACCAAGTCTGAATCTCTTGCTCCAGCTGTGGGAAGTGAACCAGGATCTCATTCTCCACAAAGACAATCACCTTGGCCTCCGCCTCAGTAGGGAAGAGACGTGGTAAGGTCTGATTCTCGGATGAGAACACGTCTTTGGAAAAGCGTATTCGATGCTTAAAGGTAATAGGAATATCTAAATCAAGCTCACTCATAAATGGGTCTAGATAAGTATACTTGTGAAAAGGAAAGAATTTGTCGCTAAAATTCTCTTATTTACGTGTATTCCTAATATATCAATATCGACTACTACTCAGGAAGGGGCAATTCCTTGATGCGGATATTTCGATAATATATCTCCGCCCACTCTGCTTGGAAGCCGATTCTCCCTTGCGAAAGAGGGAACACGCCCTCCTCCTCCGTACGCCCAAAGTCTCGAATCTCAAGGACTTGCACTCCATTCAAAAAGAAGAGGGCGCGCTCGGCTCCGTAGACTCGAATCTCGATCTGGTTCCACTGCCCATGAGGACGCTCCTTGCCCAGCGGCGTCCAACAACGCCCCCAACCCTCTAACCCCACCGCCTGAAACGGTAGCGTAGAGTCATAGAACCCCTCAGGTGACACCTGCACGGATACATGTGGGCGATGGCCTATTACGAACAAGTCTCCGGTATGGTACCTCTTACCACCCACGACTTCATTAGTAGACTCCCCTATCTGCATCTCTATACAGTCTGGCCACACTTGGTTTAACTCACCTGTTATGTGGAATAGTAACCCAGCATCACGCTCCCAATCCCCACGAGGTGCAAACCGCTTCTCCCCCCACTTGTAGTCCAACTTCAAAATATAATGACTATAATCCGTCGTCGTATAGAGGACATCCGTCGCCTCCTCATCACCCTGTTCTCGCCCTGCATAGGTCACGATAGACTGCGTCTCCTCATCTACTGAGAACTTAGAACCGACCGTATCCTGCCGAGCAGATATCCAACCATCTAGAGAGCTCCCATTAAACAGTGATGTAAAGCCAGGCTCTAGATCAGCTAGAGCGAACGTCCATAAGAAGAGAAAAACAGCGCCACATTTCATGATGAAATTTGCATATCAAAAATCATCAAGAATGGCGACTAAAATAGACAAAAACACCAACAAAGGAGTATATCTATCATGACAAATTCCTCCTCATTTCAGCCCACTGCTTAATAAAAGCGATCAGGCATCGCCTCACGGAAGACCTCCTCTAGCTCCGTATTAGGGGCCGCTCCTTTCTTGAGAGCTTGGCGATACTGCCCCAAAGCATTCTCATAATCTCCCTTGTTCACCAAGAGGAGAGAGAGGTTATACTGCGCATCTGCTAGAGTCGGATCGATCTTGAGCGCCTTACGGAGATGGGTTTCTGCCGCCTCATCCTGCCCCTTCTCTGCTGAGATAGAGGCGAGGAAGACATGTGCCTTAGCATTATCAGGCTGAGCATCGAGACAGTAGATAAAGTGCTCTGAAGCGAGGTCATCCTTGCCCTGCTTATAATAGGCATACCCGAGCATCTGATGGGCGTAGGGGAGTTCCTGCTCACCGCTCATCACCAGAGCATCCTCAAAGGCCTCGATCGCGTTACCGAATTCGACGGCTGAGTTCAGCTTCTGCGCCTTGCGGAGCTTAGACACCCCGAGGTTAAGCATACTTGGGATATGGCCTGGGTGATCATCTAAGTTAATCTGGAAGAACTCCTCAGCCGCCGCAAAGCGCCCCTTGCGATAAGCCTCCCTACCGAGACGACCATGGATCTCGATTCGCTCTTGGAGTACCGCCTGCGCACGCTCACGTTCAGCCGGAGTGGCTCGGTTCGTAAAGCGGAACTCCTGGTCAGCATTTTGGTTAGAGAGCAGTTGCTGTTGTGCATCAGAGAGGACGAGTTCCTGAGTCTCTGCGAGATTAAGCGCATTCAGGAAGTTCGTATCATCGATGCCTAGGCGCTTCACCTCCTCCAAGATCAGTGATCGAGCGACCTGTCGGTTTTCCTGCAGCTGGATCTGCTGATCCACGAGCCCCTTGAGCATCTTGACCTCTTCAGCGGAATAGTTGGAGTCATTCGTCGCTTCGGCCAGTTCGAGATCATTACGAGCCTGCACGAGAGAGGCCTTGAGCTTCTCCGATTCGAGATCCTTCAGCTCGAGCTCTTGCTGAGTCTTGAGCAGGTCGGTCTTGAGCAGCGCGTATTTCTTACTAGCGATTCGGAGATCCTCCTTACTCGTTGCCTCATCTTGGAGCTTATCTGCGAACTTGCGACGCGCGAGGCGTAGGTCACGCTGCAGCTTGATGTTATCTTGCTTCAGCTGGTCTAGCTCGGAGGTATCATCCATCAGCGCCTTTAGTTGAGCATGTTCGATCTGGAGATCGTCTAGGGCAGCCTTCGTCTCAGCAAATTGTGCCTTACTCTGCTCTAGGAGAGACTCGAGTTTGGTCACCTTGATCTGCTCATCACGGAGTTGGCGTCTCACCTCCTCGAGCTCTTGGCCTTGAGTAGCGAGCCGCTCTCGTTGCGTCTTGATGACACTGTTAGAGACCTCGCGCTCCTGCTTGAGATCGTTATCAGCTTGGGCCCCCGCTTCTCGTGAGATTTTGAGCTCATTCTGGAGGAGGTTGATTCGGTCGAGGGCCTTGTAATAGAGATCCTCATTCGTGGAGAGATTCTCTGAGAGAGTATCACGCTCGGTTTGCAACTCCTTGAGCTCATCTTGTACGGCCTTATACTCACTCCTGAGAGGTCTTGTCAGAAGGAG
>WTJZ01000294.1 GCA_011524615.1 Akkermansiaceae bacterium
TCTCTTTAAAAGCTAGGGGCGGAGACGCGGGCGTTTTCTCGTTCGTCGAGTCTGGTCTTGAGGATGCGGTCTGCGATTTCGCGGATCATTTGTTCCATCATGTTGCGGAGGTGGCTGCCTGCTTGGTAGTCAGCGGGGGCGATATGACGGACGCGGTCGGCGTGGGTGGAGAGGGCGTAGCACTTGCGGAAGCTTTTGCCCGTGGGATCTTGCGGGTTATAGACTGCGATGGCTTGGCCTCCGTTCTTCTTCATGACGGTGAAGCAGGGGACATCGGTCGGGCCATCTCCGATGTAAATCATGTTCTGAAAGGGGATCGGGCGCTGGTCCTCTGGCATGTGGTCGTTCACGTCCTCGTCGTGGCCGAGCATGCCCTTATTGATACGGAACAAGTACTGGGTCTTCTGCGTATGAGAGATGGTGCGGCTGGGGAACATGATATTGCCCTGGGAGTCCTCGCCGAACTCGCAGCCGAAGACGGAAGCCATTTGGTCGCGCAGGCGGCAACCATCGATGAGAGCCTTGAGCCCAGAGGAGACGATATGGTACTCGACCTTGATGCCCGCGAGCTCGTGCTCTGGGGTGAGGACTTGCTTCATCTCCTCAAAGCACTCCGGTACGCCCGGGAAGAAGGTCAATCCAGCCCCTAGTTCCGTCAGCCGTTGGTTAGAGACCTGATCCATGCCGAGGTAGTCTAGGAGACACTTCATATAGGCGAGCTCACTGTCCCAGCCTTGCTTACAGAGTTCATTACACTTATCCCAGAACTGGTTAGGGGAGATCCCAAAGGCGGGGAAGAGCACGTCATTCTGCATGTAGATGGGACTCAAGGTCTGATCATAGTCAAAGACCAAGGCGATCGTATTCTGCGGCGCGGACATGGCCCCAAACCTAGCAAGAAATAGCGCGATAATCTAGTCTTTTGCTGAGAGTGTTGGACTTCTCCTTTTTTGCCTGTTTTCTTAGGGTGTGTAGGGACGGATGCCTGTACTTGAAAAGGCTTTTCATTACGATAACTGCCAAGGCGCTCAATCGATAGGGGTGAGTACTCTTAGGGTGTCAGGCCTTAATGTGTGAAATTATAATGTATTTTTTGCGTCTTGGCGTCTTCGCGGTTCAATTTTCATTGTAGATATGAGAATGCAGGCCTCCCTCCGATGATGATGAGGCGAGTCGGGTTCCAGAGATTCCTTTGAGAAAAAGCATATTTCGCGATTGCATTTTTCTGAGAGTGAGTGGACATTCCGCGTGATGAAAAGAATTGCAGTTGGAGCAGACCACGGTGGTCTCGACCTCAAGAACGCGATCGTAGCAGCGCTTAAGGAAGCTGGTCACGATGTAGTAGACTTCGGTACACATACGACAGAGTCGATGGACTACCCAGATGTGGTTCACGCCCTAGCGCCAGAAGTAGCGAGCGGTCAGTTCGAGTTTGGTGTACTATGCTGCACCTCAGGAATCGGTGTGAGCATCGCAGCGAATAAGCATGTAGGCATCCGTGCCGCTAAGCTTGATCGTATCGAGGAAGTCGCAACGACTCGTGAGCACAATGACTCTAACGTAATCTGTCTCGGTCAAACGTCTGTCTCAGCAGAGCAAGCGATCGAAATGGTCAATCTCTTCATCTCTACAGAGGCTGAGGGTGATCGTCACGCCCGCCGTGCATGTAAGGCGTCGGGAACAGGTCTCGCCTACTCAGACCCAGAGATCTACGCAACGATCAAGAACGAGCTGAACCGTCAGCGTAACCACATCGAGCTCATCGCCTCAGAGAACTTTGCGAGCCCAGCAGTGATGGAAGCACAGGGCAGCTGCCTCACGAACAAGTACGCCGAGGGATACCCAGGTAAGCGTTGGTACGGTGGATGTGAGGTCGTGGATGAGACCGAGCAACTCGCGATCGACCGTGCTAAGGAACTCTTCGGCGCTGAGCACGCGAACGTACAGCCTCACTCAGGATCTCAGGCAAATACAGCCGTCTACTTCTCCGTACTGAAGCCAGGCGACAAGATCCTCACGATGGATCTCGCACACGGTGGACACCTCACACACGGTCACCCAG
>WTJZ01000153.1 GCA_011524615.1 Akkermansiaceae bacterium
GCGCCTCCTCTGAGTAATTTTAGAGGCGCACTATGTCGTATGAGTAAAGTTTCCTATGCGTCTTATCGCTGTGGGCGACCGCCGCCTTTCGGTGGACGAGGAGGAGCTACGCCCGCCTCCAGTTCGGTGACCGAGAGCTCTCCATTCCCGTCGGCATCGAGTTTGTTAAAGTGCTCCATCTTAGCCGCATCCGTATTCTCCACATGTGGAGGGAGCATGAACTCATCATAACTAACACCACCGCTACCGTCTTGATCGAGATGCTTCAGTACCTCTTCAGGGCTTGGGTGCCCTCCTTGACCGCCGCCACCATGTCCGCCATGATGACCACCTTGCTTATCACCGTGATGACCACCCGCATGAGCGTGCATGCACACCATTGCCAATACAGTTGCTATTGTTGTTAAGTTTTTCATAGAAATTCTGTCGATGCACGCATGTAAGCACAACGAAACTGAACATGGGATGAAAAAACGCCTCACTCTTATAAAAAGTGACGCTTTCACCCCCTCATAGCGAGAATATACTCAAAGTGCGCAGCCTCCACCGGGGTGATCGAGAGACGGTTCCCCTTACGACGAATATACATCTCCGCCAGAGCCTCCTCTGCTTTGATCGCTTCTAGCGAGACCACCTCGTCGAACTTCTCAACGAATTCGAAGTCCACCATCACCCACCGAGGGTTCTCCTCGGTCGACTTAGGATCATAGTACTTCCCGCGCTCATCCCACGCCGTATGATCAGGGTAGGGGCGAGACGCCACCTGCACGATCCCTACTACCCCAGGCACCTTACAGCTCGAGTGATAGAAGAGTACGCGGTCTCCGATCTCCATCTCATCCCGCATAAAGTTACGCGCCTGATAATTCCGCACCCCATCCCAGGACTCCGTGCCCACCGCCTCCATATCATCAATGGAAAAGGCATCCGGCTCCGACTTAATCAACCAATACTTCATCCCTCCCACAGCAACAGCCTCCCCCTCCTCCTGTCCAGCAGAATAACGAGTCTAGTTGAGAAGAGTGAGCAGAATAGGCTTGCTCTCTAGTCAATGAACTTCAAGCATGCAACCATGAACGAACTGCGTACAGATGACTTTGACTTTACCCTACCGGAGGAGCTGATTGCGAGCCGTCCTGCGGAGAAGCGGGATGCCTCTCGGATGTTGGTGATCAATCGGGCGGAGCAATCGATCACGCATGCACAGTTCAAGGACATTCAACAGTACCTCAGCCCTGAGGATCTCCTTGTCTTAAATAATACGCGCGTGGTCCGGGCTCGCTACTTCTCTGACAATGGCGAGATCGAGCTCGTCCGCGTAGCGAAGGAAAACCCAACGCTCTGGCGTAGTATGGTCCGCCCAGGGAAGAAGATGAAGGTCGGGCGCGAAGTCGTCGTGGGCGGCATCCGTGGCGTCGTCACCGAGATCGATGAAGAGGGCTACCGCCTCATCCAGTGGGACGCAGAGATCGATGAGGAAAAGAGCGGCCAACTCGCCCTCCCGCATTACATGCAGCGCGAGGCCGAGGAGACTGACTTCGAGCGCTACCAGACCGTCTTCGCACAGGAAGAAGGAGCGATCGCGGCTCCGACAGCGGGACTCCACTTCACTCCTGAGCTGCTCGCAGAGCTGAACCACACCTTCTTGACCCTCCACGTCGGAGTGGGCACCTTTCGCCCCGTCAAGGCTGATCTCGTCAAAGACCACGAGATGCACTCGGAACAATACTCAGTTAGCAATGAGGCCGCAACTAAGATCAATAAGGCCGGTCGAGTGGTCGCCGTCGGCACCACCGTCACTCGTACCCTAGAGCACATCGGACAAACGCAGCCAAAGGGTGGGCTTACCGCTGACACGGGGAGCACCGACATCTTCATCTACCCACCGTACCAACCAAAAGTGGTCGACGCCCTCATCACCAACTTTCACCTCCCTAAGAGTAGCCTCATGATGCTCGTCAGCTCCTTCGCAGGACGTGACCTCATTATGGAAGCCTACCGTCAAGCCATCGCAGAGAAGTACCGCTTCTACTCCTATGGAGACTGTATGCTGATCTT
>WTJZ01000093.1 GCA_011524615.1 Akkermansiaceae bacterium
AAGGGGGATGTCCTGGAGCGTATGTGGGATACGGAGTGGAAGAAGAATACGATGGATGCAGCTCTCGAGCGAGTGAAGGGGCAGGTCTCTCCTAAGCAGTATCAAATCTTTCACTGTTACGTGATCCAGGAGTGGGATGCGGACAAGGTGCAGAAGCATCTGAATGTCAGTATTGCCCAAGTCTATCTAGCAAAGCACCGTGTCGGTTCTGTCTTCAAGAAGGAGCTCAAGAAGCTAGAAGATTATGAGAGAAAAAATTCGTGATATTCCTGAGATCCCTGACCACGAGGTGCTGCGTAAGATAGGCGGTGGCTCATACGGGGATGTATGGATGGCTCAGGCGGTCACGGGAGTGATGCGTGCCATTAAGGTGATCTGGCGCGAGGATTTTGAGAACGACCGAGACTTCGAGCGAGAGTTCGAGGGGATTCGAAACTATGAGCCGATTTCGCGCAGTCACGCGGGATTGATACCTATCCTACATGTAGGGCGCTCTAAGGAGAAGTTCTATTACTACGTCATGGAGCTGGCTGATGATGTAGAGAAGGGGCAGAAGATCCACCCGGTGGAGTATGTACCCAAGACACTGCGCTCTGAACTACTAGCCGCAGAGGGACGACCTCTCCCTGTGATTGATTGTATCGACATGGGGATGAAGATCGGGCGTGCCCTAGACTACCTCCATGACCAAGGGTTGGCACACCGTGATATCAAGCCTGGAAATATCGTCTATCACAAGGGGGTACCAAAGTTAGCTGACATTGGGCTCGTTGCGATGCCTGGGCAGCATACCTTTGTTGGCACGCAGGGCTTTGTTCCGCCGGAGGGGCCTGGAACTCGGAGAGCGGATATCTATGCGCTGGGGAAGGTCATGTACGAGATGGCTACCGGCTTGGATCGATTAGACTTTCCGAATCTCCCAGAAATCAAGCTCCATGGTGAGAGTGCCAAACGCTGGAAATTACTCAATGCGGTGATCTGCGATGCCTGTGAACCGAGGGAACCGAGGAGAACGCTCAAGACCGCGCCTCTACTGGTCTCTGCGCTAGAGAAGATCGGAGATAATAAGAAGTTCAGGAAGAAGGCTCATCCATTGTTGAAGCCTGCATTTGCACTAGCCTCATTGATGGTCGTCTTGGCTGGGGGGATGGCAGCTCTCTATAAACAGGCGAGTCGCCCCCAAGATGTGGAGACCGTAGAGATTCAGTATGCTCCCGTGAAGATTACTTCCATTCCGAATGGTGCGGAAGTGTGGACCGTCGATGGTGAGTTCCTCGGGACGACGCCTCTTGGTGGACGAGAGGGGCAGGTCGGGACGTACCTGCAGTATGAGTTTCGTAAGAGTGGGTATAGTAATACCTTTGCGGGATCGGCGGTTTCCTTGCCAGGGGTGATTATTGAGGCTCATTTACCGATCTTTGCTCCACCCAAACAGGATGAGTATTGGTCTGATGCACTCGGGATGGGCTATCTACCAAAGGGGCATGAACATGAGTCTCCGAGTTTCCTTTCCCATCGCTTCGCACAGATCTATGTGAAGTCTGGTGCAGGAGAGGGGCTGAACTACACTGTCGCATATGTGAAGCAGAATGGAGCTCGGCGAAAGGTAGCGATCATGAGCCCGAAGGATGCCGCGCAATACTGTCAGTGGCTGACAGAGCTCTCCCTAGAGCGAGGATTCTTAACCAGTGAGTTCCAGATCGTCCCAGTGATAGATAAGAAGATCAAGGTGCTAGACATCCCTAATGGCTATAAGAATATGGGGCTCTTTCCTTTTAAATGTAGGGTGAAGTCGATTCCGTTTGGTCAACTATCTCTGCGAGTCGAACCAGCAGATGACGCTATGGTGTTCCTAGACGGGATCTTGGTGGGCTCGGATTTGGTTGATGGGAGCCTACGGGTGCAAGACATTACCCCTGGTAAGCATACCCTCTCTATTGATGCTGAGGGCTTCAGGAGTATCTCACGGGTATTGACCTTTGGTAACTGGGAGGAGAAGTCTCTCGAGCTAAGAATGATGCCAAACAAGTCAGTTGTCTTTACGCGACCATGGGA
>WTJZ01000098.1 GCA_011524615.1 Akkermansiaceae bacterium
AAATTATTTGACAGAGAGGAAATCGGCGTGAGGTTGTACCATGAGCGAAGGCCATGAATTGAAAGAGCGCATAGAATCGGCGTACTGGGAGAATAAGCTAGAGCAGAAAGAGGCTTGGAAGTCTGTGTACGCGTTGTGTAAGGACTTAGAGATCGAGGAGCGTGCGTTCTATGATCATTATGCGTCTCTGGAAGCGGTGGAGACGGGGTTCTGGGCGTCATTGGTAGAGCAAACACAGTCCATGCTCGATGCTGATGAGGATTACCAGCAGTACGACTCGCGAGGGAAGTTATTGGCGTTCTTCTATACGTACTTTGAGAAGGCTCTCAATTATCGATCGCGCTTTTTAGTCGCCTTTCCCCGTAAGGAGAAGGCACTCATGTGCTCTAGTCTGAAGGATATGAAGACTGTCTTCGATCAATCGGCTAAGGGGCTGATGACTGCAGTCGTAGCTGAGGGGGGAACGAGTATTCCGGCAAAGCTAACAGAGGAAAGTTATCGAGGAGGTTGGCCGGTGTTCCTCTTTTTGATCGAGTTCTGGTTAAGCGATACGAGCAAGGGGTTCCAAGATACGGATTCGTTGATCGAAAAGACGGTCAAGTTTGGGCATGAGGTGACGCACTTCTCAGCGATTGATGCGGCGTTGGATCTCGGTAAGTTTCTCTTTGGGCGCAAACTCTCCTAATGATGCAGAAGGAACAAACCTCTATCCCTAAGCACAAGATCGCGCGCGCGGCATCGATCGTGGGTACTGGTGCTGCCATTGGCGCAGACTACGTCAAGTATAAGGCTAAGGAAGTACTGGGTAGTAAAGGCGGGCGTGAAACCTTTCACGAAAACACGGCTGAGCGCACCTTTGATACCTTCTCGAAGCTGAAAGGGGGGCCTCTCAAGGTGGCTCAGATGTTAAGTCTGGATCGCAATCTGTTACCTGCAGCCTATCAAGAACAGTTCTCTAAGGCGCAATACTCGGCGCCTCCATTATCCTACCCACTGGTGGTTAAGACCTTTCGCCAAGAGTTAGGCAAAGGGCCTAAGGAAGTCTTCGATAACTTTACCCAGACCGCAGTAGCAGGGGCATCCATCGGGCAGGTGCACAAGGCGGAGAAAGAGGGGAGACAGTATGCGGTCAAGGTGCAATATCCTGGCGTGGCGGACAGTCTGGACTCTGATCTCAAGATTGTGCGCCCCTTTGCGATGCGTCTCATGAATCTGGAGGCGAAGGCGATCGATCCTTATCTGAACGAGGTTAAGGAGCGATTGACAGAGGAGACAGATTACACACTGGAACTCAAGCGTGGTCAGGAACTTATCGAGCAGTCGAGCCATCTCCAGAATGTACGCTTTCCGCGCTATCATGACGAGATGAGTACGGAGCGGATCTTGACCATGGATTGGATCGATGGGCTCCATCTTGATCAATATTATGGTGAAGAGAGTCCTCAGGAGGAGCGTGACCAAATTGGGCAGGCCTTGTGGGACTTCTGCCACTTCCAAGTGCATAGCCTCAAGGAGTTCCACGCAGATCCTCATCCTGGTAACTTCCTCGTGAAGGATGGACAGTTATGGGTGCTCGACTTTGGTTGTGTGAAGAAGCTACCGGACTGGTTCTATGAGTCTTACTTTGCGCTGATGTCTCCTGAGGCGCTGAGCGATGATGTTCTCTTCGAGAAGTTATTGCGAGACATCGGACTGATCCTAGAGAGTGATACGGATTACGAGCGAGGGAAGTTGATCCCAGTCTTTAAGGAATCCGTGGAGCTGCTATCTCGCCCTTTCTTCAGCGAGGTGTTTGACTTTGGGGATAAGAAGTATCTGGATGAGATCTACGAATTCGGAGAACGTACTGGGAATGATCAGGAGTTGAAGCAGATGACCTCCTCGAGAGGGACGGCTCATGCGCTCTATCTGAACCGAACTTACTTCGGGCTCTATAACCTATGCGGGAGTCTAGGGGCTAAGGTGACGACCAATATGCCTCAATTCAACGCGTGTTAGAATTGGTCGTGATGAAGATGAAAAAAAGGTACCCTAGGGTACCTTTTTTTTGCTGCTATGAACAGGGGGGAATTAGAACTTATAAGAGATCCCTGAGACGAGTCTGAGGTCATTGTTCGTAGAGCCCGCTGCAGGAGTAGACTCGTACTTGTTCTCGAGGAAGACCTTGAGGCTCATTGACTCGCTCATCGCAGTGTCTACTCCGATGTTAAAGACGATGTTGTAACGGTCGAGGTCATCGAGGCTCGCGTATCCTGAGAAGCTCTGTGTGAGGTTCGTATTGTCGGTCAGCTTGTGAGAAGCCTTCTCTCCGACGTACACGTGAGAGGTATTAGTCTCGACTCCACCGAGAGAAACAGTGGTGAAACCTGGGCCACCTTCTACTGAGAAGTTGGTCGTATCATTCTTGATGAAGTAGTGTCCGTAGAGAGCGGAGCCCTGGAGACGGTAGTCGATGTTCGCGATGGCGTCCTTACGTCCTTCGAGCTTGAGACCGAAGTAATCACTATCAGAGACGAGACGGTTCCAGTTAAAGAAGCCAGTGAGTTCGTCTGTGATGGTAGAGCCTGTATCTTGACCGAAGGTGTATCCGATGCCGGTGAAGTACTCGTCTTGGTCGACCTTCTTCTGTGCCTTGTAGTTAGTCGTGAAGAGTGAGGTGTCGCTGTTACCGCGAGTGAGGGTGAGTCCGAGGTCGAGGGAGCTGTCCCAGTCAGAAAGTAGTGTAGCGCCCTGCGCTGATGCTGCTACGAGAGCAAGTGCTGCTGATGTAATAGTTTTATGCATACGGGGTATATAGAACGTCATAGATCCAAGAAGGTCACAAGAATTTAGTTTTTTTGTGAAGCGGAGTTGGGTGTCGAAATAGTTGCAATTCAGAGGCGGAGGCTTATGGTTGGGGGATGAGGTCACTGAGTCGCCATTTGATGAGTAGAGCTATCTGGATTAGCTCTTGTATCGCTATGCCACTGGTTCACGCTACGAGTATCGGGGCACTAGGGCGGGGCGTGTTTACTCGTGAGTTCTATTGAGTAGTTATCAGTGATGCTCCTTAGTGGTGAAGCATGGTTGGGGCTTAGTTTTGTACGGATTGCGGAGTTCGACCTTGCAGTATTTTACGTCTTCTTTAACGTTTTGACCATGGAGCCACCAAACGGATTTAGGTTATTCAACGAGGAATCGAAATATCAAATCTCATATAGGTCTAAAGGGATGGGCTTTATGGTCTTTTTCGTTTGTTCTATTTCGGTAATCTTAGGCGTCACATTTACATCGGGATTGTTTTTTGATACGCCCGAGAACTTCTTCGGGGCTGATGCTGATTATATTAAATCTCGGTCCTGGTTTCCTGTAGGCATCGTTCTGTTTTATGCTGCAGTGTTAGTGGGGGTGGTGATGTCCTTGAGTAAGTTACTCACGGTCACGACGTATGAAATTTCACCCCAAAACCTTATTGTGAATAGGAGGTTTCTGTTTTTCTCCAATACCCAAACGATTCCATCTCTCCAGATTCAAAAGCTGAGTCAAATTAAAGATGGTGGACACGGTGAGGACTCCTTCCCTTCGTGGGGACTTAATCTATATGCTGGTCGTCAGATCAAGCTGTTGAGAAGAGAAACCATCGATAAAAGTGATTGGCTGGGAGCGGAGTTGGCGAGTTACTACGGCGTGGAGTTTGAACTCTCGGAAAGCCGCGAGTAGAACAGTTGCTTAGTCAGAAGACTTTAGGGGATCCTTAACTCTCCGCTTCTGTAGGACTGTCACCGATGACTCGCTCTGCGGTAGATTCCTGTGAGAGGGAGTTATTTTTCTGTGACTTGATTCTGGGGCGGGGTGTCATAAGGGGTGATGAAAATTTTGATACCTATTGTTCTCTTACTTTTCCTGATCTGGGGAGTATCGACACTACAGACGAGTAGCTACCTCAAGGGGCAGCAAGCGGCGCTCAAGGCTGAGGGCGAAGAACTCATGTTGGAGGCGGGAGTGACAGAGCCATCGCTGGAGTTTAGCTTCCTGGATGCTACGATCGCGGGTAATGCGGGGTCTATTGAGACGAGAGAGTCCGTGTCACAGCAGGTATCAGAATTAGGATGGCCAGGGGCGGTGCGAGTCGGAGCAAATCAGTTGACCGTGAATGGAGAGATTCATCTCGAGAAGGTGGCGCCCTCGGAGCGTATCCATGTGAGCGGGCGCGCTCAGGAAGATACCTATTATGCACTCGAGCAGGGACTCTTGATCAATCGCCATACGCGTAATGTCGGCTATCTAGAGGACGAGTTTATCGCGAACCCTAGCGTACTAGATCACGCATCGTTTTGCCAATGGGGGGCGGATTACTTATCTCTTGAGGGGAGTCGTTCTCTCACGATCCAGGAGGGGACACTCGTCATTACAGGTGATCTGACGGAGTCGATGCTTGCTCAGTACCGACAGGAGGCGAAGCAGTTTGGGATGGAGCTCGACTTCCAAGGTGACATTGTAGAGCCTCGTCCAGTACTCTGGCAGGTGAGCAGAAAGAATGGTGTGACGACCGCAGAGGGACAGCTCCCTGCGGGCTTTGATTACGCGCCATTCGGTACAGGAGCAGAGGGGGTTCGCTTTGATCCCTTTGTGGAGAGTGGGGTAGACTTACATTCCTCACAGTTTCAGGGGTGGTTCCAGCAGTTCTTTAGCATCTCAGGGGACCGAGGGTTCTCTCTCTCTCCGAGTGGGGTGGAGCTGCAGGGAAATGCGACGCCCTTTATGCTACGTGATTGGAGCAGCTTCTTTGGGAAGTTAGGTCTGCAGCCGCAGTCAAAGATGAAGGTCTTCCCATCTCAGTATCACTTCCCTGATTATCAAAAGGAGTCTCAGCTCTCAGCACAGGAATTAAGCGGGTATGATGCGGTGCTCAGTGCGAATAATATCTACTTTGAGACGGGCTCGAGTGACGTCTCTGAAGTCGAACTAGTGAAGGTACAGGCCCTCGCTGAGTATCTGAACTCACACATGGGCAAGGCTAAGTTCGTGATGGGCGGGCATGCGGATGCAACGGGGAATATGGCTACGAATCTCCAGCTGAGCCGTCAGCGAGCGGAGTCAGTCTTGGCTCGCTTAGGAGAACTAGGAGTCGATAAGTCACTCTTTTCGATAGTGCCCTTTGGTGCCTCTAAGGCTCAGGGTCAAGGGAGTAGCGCGGCAGATCGTCGAGTAGAAATCCTGATCAAGTAACGAACTCTGAACAACCACCACTATGGACGCATTCGTATATTTCTTTAGTAATTTGGTTCTCTTGAACCTGATTCTCTCGCTCGTCGCCTTTTTTCTAGGTCTGTTATTGGGGCGCTACATTTGGCTTAAGTATAAGAAAGAGGTGAGCAATCTAGAGCGTGAGTCACAGCTTAAGCAGAGTCGAATCGATGAGTTAGAAAAGACGCAGCAGCTTATGGTGCAGAGCCAATCGAGTGATCGTGAGGGGCGACTGGAAGAAGCGGCCGCTAAGCTAGCTGAGATGCAGACGCGCTATGAACACTGTTTCTCTCGCAAGAACGAACTCGCAGCTCAAGTGACGAGACTACAGGGGGAGCAGAAGACAGCCTCACTAGACCGTGACGGTGAGATCAGTGCGCTCCAAGCAGAGATCGCTGAGCTGAAGTCGCAACATGCGGCATGTGAACTGCGCAAGGCTGCGCTGGAGGAGGAGGTCACGACTCTCAAGGATGAGTGTGCTCGGTCGGAGGGAGAGAGCGACGAACTCAGAGCGAAGAATATGGCCTTCTTTGCTACGGAGCTGGAGTCCGGTCAAATGAAGGCTGATGAGTCGCTCGGGATCCTCTACACATCCGCTCCTGATGAAGTGGATGATCTGACCAGGATCAAGGGAGTCGCGGGAGTATTGAGTAAGAAGCTCAATGATTATGGCGTCTATAAGTATCGCCAAATCGCACTCTGGACACCGCAGATCTGTGAAGACTTTTCCAACACGCTATCCTTCAAGGGGCGTATCCAGAGGGATAACTGGATCGATCAAGCAAAGACCTTCCACCAAGAGAAGTACGGAGAACAAATTTAACGGTTCCCCAACATAAATAATACTACTACCCTAGCGATCTACGGAGTCACAGACCTCGTAGATCGCTTTTTTGATCGCCTGGAGGCAGTGCTGTATTTCATCAGAGGTGATACAGAGTGGAGGCAGGAGTACGATGGTGTCGAGAATGGGGCGAGTAAGGAAACCGTGATTCTGCGCTGCGCGGCAGATCGCGCTTCCTAATCGCAGGTGGCCCTCGTATGGGGAGCCGTCAGGGTGTCGAATCTCGATGCCGATGATGAGGCCGACCTGGCGAATCTCGTAAACATAGGGAATGGGTTGCAGGATCTCACCCATGAGTGCTGATGCCTCCTCTGCCCGTTGCTGTACATGCGAGAGGGTTTGCTCTTGCTCAAAGAGGTCGAGTGAAGCCATTGCGACGGCGCAGCCTAATGGGTTAGCGGTATAGCTATGACCGTAATAGAAGGCGTGTTCTCGAGGGCCTAAGAAGGTCTCGTAGACCTCATTCGTCGTCAGCGTTGCGGCCATGGGCATATACCCTCCAGTGAGCCCCTTAGCGAGGCAGAGAAAGTCGGGGATGACCTCTTCCTGTTGGCTGGCAAACATCGTGCCTGTTCTGCCAAAGCCGGTCATGACCTCGTCGAGGATGAGATGGATTCCGTGTTCGGTAGTCCAAGCTCGGAGATCACGTAGCATACCTGCTGGCCATGGGGTCATCTGATTCACCCCTTGGATAATCGGTTCGATGATGAGCGCGGTAGTCTGGTCGATGACGTCCTGAGGAAGAGCCTGCAGGTCGGCGAGGGTCTTCAGGCGTTGCACGGGAAGGCCTAACTTACTAAACCGGTCGAAGAAGAGAGAGACTCCACCGAGGGAAGCAGCCCCCATGGTGTCCCCGTGGTAGGCATTATGAAAGCAGATGAACCCTGTGCGCTCCTCAGCCTCTGACTGCATGCGCGACTGGAGAGACATCTTCATGGCAACCTCTATCGCGGTCGAGCCATCGTCTGAGAAGAAGCATCGCTCCAGCGTGTTCTCTGGGAAGAAGCCACAGAGCCGGGTCGCTAACTCAGATGCCAGAGGGTGAGCAAACCCTAAGTATGAGGTATGAGCGACCTGCTGGAGTTGAGACTCGATGGCGGCATTGAGCACAGGGTGTGCATGTCCATGGATGTTCGTCCAGATAGACGCATTCCCATCGATGTACC
>WTJZ01000102.1:0-4138 GCA_011524615.1 Akkermansiaceae bacterium
AAGATACGAAGAACTTGCTCAACAACTCCAAGAGTAAGCTTGATGTCTCCTGATGTGTACGTAGCTGTAAGCGCATCATATGTTTGCATGTTTTGTCTCCATGCAACTCCACCTACGAACTGTTGACCATCAAGGTTGATCGCCTGACGTCCAGCCTTAACTGTAAGACCTTCTGTAGCGTACTGTACGTATGCTTGGTTTACTTCATTTGTTTCAGGATCCGCGATGAGAGTATTGCCTGAAACACTTGGCGTATTAGCTCCTGGTGATGAGTTGTAATCTTCGATGAAAGCTTGTGTATGCTCTGTTTCGAAGTAAGCGCTGAAACCATTCCATGATGTTGTTTTGAAGAATGGACGAACACGAAGCGTACCTGCTACAGAAGCATCTGCTCCTTGTTGATCACGAGCTTCAACACGAGCACGTGCATCTACACCGTATGTAAGACCTTCGAATAATGGAGCACCTGCGAAAGCTGATGCTGTGAATGCTGTTGTTGCGAGTAATGTTTTGACTGTGTATTTCATAGCTGCCGAGGAATAAGCTACAGCCGTGCCAACATGCCAGATCTCGAAAATTCATTAATTCATCCCTTCCATTAATACCATTCATAACAAACTCCCCACCTTCACCTTATTCAGAAATAAGTTTAATTCATGAGAAACTTAAATCTCATTAATGGTACCATTTTCGCGACTGGCACTTACATTGCTTTATAGAAGTTAGACAAGTTATGAGCGGATTCACACCATTACAAGAAGGCTACCTCCAAGGATTCATGGACGGGATGAACGTCCCCTTCCTAGGTAAGACAGCAGAAGGGCAATATACAGGCGACCCAGCACAAGCAACCGTATACGGTACAGAGGTTGAAGATCTCTGTAAGGAAGAGACCATCAAGTACGAGCAGAACGGCCTCGACTGTTGGGATTCTATGCTCAAGGCAGATGAAGAAGGAGTCTTTGCCTCTGGTGGAGATGTCTTCCGCTTTAAGTTCTACGGTATGTTCCACGTTGCTCCAGCACAAGACTCTTACATGTGCCGTATGAGAATCGCAGGGGGACTTCTTAACACCCTTCAATTCCGTGCGATTGCAGACATGGCGACTGATTGGGGTGGTGGATACGCAGATGTCACGACACGTAATAACTTCCAGATTCGTGAGATCGTACCAGGGAATGTAACTAAGGTCTTCCAGAAGCTCACAGAAGTAGGCCTTACCTCTAAAGGTTCAGGTGCCGATAACATCCGTAACATTACGGCGTCCCCGACAACAGGCTTCGATAAGGACGAACTCATCGACGTGATGCCATACGCCAAGGCGATGCACCACTACATCCTCAATAACCGCGACATGTATGGACTTCCACGTAAGTTTAATATCTCATTCGATTCAGGCGGTGCTGTCTCAGTATGTGCTGACACCAACGATATCGGATTCTACGCCTGTAAGGTCGAGGATAACCAAGATGGTCTAGAGCCAGGAGTCTACTTCCGAGTCCAACTCTGTGGTATCACAGGGCACAAGCAGTTTGCTAGTGACTGTGGCGTCCTCCTTACCCCAGAGCAAATGATTCCATTTGCCGCTGCGCTCATCCGCGTCTTTGTTGAAAACGGAGACCGTACCAACCGTAAGAAAGCTCGTCTCAAGTACCTCGTCGACGACTGGGGAGTACAGAAGCTCCTCGATGAGACCGAGAAGAAGCTCGCTACCCCTCTCTTCTACTACCCACTCGAGAAATGCACCGTCTCTATCCCTAAGGTGAAGCATGGTCACATCGGTGTACATAAGCAAGCTGACGGGAATAACTACGTCGGAGTAGTCGTCCCTGTAGGACGTATGGATCCAGCAGAGATGCACAAGCTCGCTGACCTCGTGGATAAGTATGGTAAGAGCGAGATCCGCCTCACGGTCTGGCAAAACCTCATTGTTCCACACATTTCAGACGCTGACCTGCCTAAGTTCCTAGAAGAACTCGCGGCGATCGGCTACACCCACAAGAACACAGAAGTATCTGGTGGTCTCATCGCCTGTACGGGTAACACCGGGTGTAAGTTTGCTCAGGCTAACACTAAGGGGCAATCCATGATCCTCGGTAAATATCTTGACGAAAAGGTAGAGCTCGACTCACCAGTCAACATTCACCTCACAGGCTGTCCACACTCCTGTGCTCAACACTATATCGGTGACATCGGTATGCAAGGAGTGAAGGTGAAGAACGAAGCTGGAGAATCTGTCGAAGGGTACAACATCGTACTCGGTGGTGGTACAGATGATGACCAGTTCGTCGCACAAGAAGTCTTCAAGCAGGTCGCCTTTGAGAACATTCCACCTCTCGTGGAGAATCTGCTCAATGCCTATAAGGAGAAGCGTAAAGATGAGAGCGAGACCTTTGCTCACTTCACTCGTCGTCATACTCCTGAAGAAATCCAAGCACTCGTCAAGTAAGCTATTAGCGCTACTGTACGAACAGCCCTCTCTGCTGCTCCCAGAGAGAGGGCTCTCCCCCACACTAATTTCTATACGATTCAGGCCACTGAATCCCCCCGACTCCCTCAGTCGATAATCACTCTCTATGATCTCTAACTTGCCAGATTCTGAAATGACACTGATCGATAAGCTCCTCTCCGATCAGCAACAATTACATACCCCCGTCGTCCAAATCTCAGAAAAGATCGACGCTGGCGAGATCAGGACTAATACATATAAGCATCTCATTCCTCTCTCTAAACCAGGTGCAGGTCAGCAATATGCCTTCCAAGTCGAACTCGACAAGTGCACCTCATGTAAGGCGTGTGTAGCAGCCTGCCACAGTCTCAACGGTCTCGAAGAGAAAGAAGCCTGGAGAGATGTAGGCCTCCTCCACGGTGGAGATGATGCTCCAGGCTGGCAACAAACTGTCACCACCGCGTGTCACCACTGCCTAGAACCACAGTGCATGCACGGTTGCCCCGTCAATGCATATGAGAAAGACGACGAAACAGGCATCGTCAGACACCTCGATGATCAGTGTATCGGCTGTGAATACTGCTCTCTTAAATGTCCCTATGACGTACCAAAATACTCTTCTCGCCTCGGGATCGTGCGCAAGTGCGACATGTGCTACCAACGCCTAGAAGTAGGTGAAGCTCCTGCCTGTGTCCAAGCCTGCCCCAATGAGGCCATCAAAATCATCACTGTCGATCAGGCTAAGCTCAAGCCTGATCTAGAGCGTGGCCGCGGTCTCATCACTGGTGCGCCACTCCCGAATATCACGCAACCAACAACCCAATACATTGGCCGTGAAGTTCCCAAGACCGCACTACCAGCCGACCTCACCAAGCTCACTCCAGCCCCAACCCATGAACCACTCGTGGGGATGCTCACCCTTACTCAAGCAGGCGTCGGCGTTTTGCTCGCAGCGATCGGTCTCGGGAACCCTATCTTCTCTCTGATGGGAACCGCGCTCTTCTTCATCGGTTTGAGTTTTTCGATTCTACACCTTGGACGTCCATTAGGCGCATGGCGCTTTTTCGTAAATCTGAAGAAGTCTTGGCTCAGCCGTGAGATCCTGACCTTCTCCCTCTTTGCCCCCTTTGCCATTCTCCTGCCAGTCATTCATATCTTGCTCTCATGGCAGGACCACCTCGGTGACGCTCAGATTATCGATACCCTCACCTCTCTGGCTCAGACGGCGAAGTTCCCGGTCGAAATAGCTACCGCTACTCTCGGACTGGTTGCAGTCTTCACCAGCGTCATGATCTATCACGACACACAGCGTACTAACTGGAACCTGCGATGGACCATCCCCGCCTTCTACGGAACCACCCTCGCATTTGTCGGAGCCTCGCTCGGTTCACTATACGCCCCCCTTTGCCTCATTCCTCTGCTAGTCGACGGAATCAACCTCCTCCCAGCGATCAAAGAAGAAAAGTCTGGCAAGAGGAACCCCAACTGGACGCCAGCTCTCCACCGCTCACGCCTCATGTGGACCCCGCTCAAAAAGATTACAACAGCCCGTTTAACCCTCGGTTCATTAGCCTTTCTATTAGCCTTCGTGACTCCATATCTAGCCATCCCACTCCTAATTGGTGGCGAACTCCTCTCCCGCGTGCTATACTTCAAAGCAGTCCACTCCCCAAAGATGCCAGGACAGTT
>WTJZ01000102.1:4238-18748 GCA_011524615.1 Akkermansiaceae bacterium
TCTCCCGCGTGCTATACTTCAAAGCAGTCCACTCCCCAAAGATGCCAGGACAGTTCTAGATCAAATGAACCGCTAAGACGCTAAGACGCAAAAAATGAGTACAATAGAGAACATAGCAAGACAAGTCGTAGACTCTGCATACCAAGTGCATTCTCAACTAGGGCCAGGTCTGTTAGAAAGCTCTTACGAGCTATGTCTCTGTCATGAACTCTCACTCCGACAAATTCGCTTCCAGAGACAGTTATCACTCCCTCTTCAGTATAAAGGGTTAAGACTCGAGTCTGGATACAGAATAGATTTGTTAGTTGAAGACCAACTGATCGTCGAACTCAAAGCAGTAAAAGCACTGGAGGAAATACATCGAGCCCAGCTTCTGACTTACCTCAAGCTCCAAAAACGAACCTTAGGGTTACTCATCAACTTCAACACCACTCACATAAAAGACGGCATTAAAAGAGTCGTCCATAACCACCCTAATTAGCGTCTTTGCGTCTTAGCGGTTAATTTATCATCATCATGAGCCACTTACCAAGAATTCCTGACCTTACTGATCCGATCGGCTTGCTTAAAGAAGAAGCGACGCTGAGCAAGAAAATGGGGCCTCTGACTACTGAACTCCTGCACCGCCCGGCTGAATTCGGCCTCGGTAACCTGCCAGAATCTCAGGGATCAGTCACACAGACGACTAAGTCTATCTGCGGATTCTGCTCTACTGGTTGCTCTCTCACGATCCACTCGGATGAGAATGGAGCGTCTAACCTGACCCCTACCCATGACTACCCGGTTAATATCGGGATGGCATGCCCTAAGGGATGGGAGGCTCTCTCCGTCCTCGATGCTCCTAACAGAGCCACCATGCCTCTCTTCCACGGACAAGAAGTCTCATGGTCATTCGCAGCCGAAAAGTTCTGCGAGAACATGAAGAAAACGCAGGAGAAGTACGGGAAGCATTCTGTCGCATACATTTCTACTGGTCAGATCCCATTTGAGGAAATGGCATTCTTGGGCGCCTTTTTTAAGTTTGGCATGGGAGCGATCCATGCCGATGGTAATACGCGCCAATGCATGGCGACCTCCGTTGTCGCCTACAAGCAAGCATTCGGATTCGATGCGCCGCCTTACTCTTACATCGACTATGAGCTCTCAGAGCACATACTCTTCGTCGGGGCTAATCCCTGTATCGCACACCCCATCATGTGGCAACGCGTTCTACGTAATCAGAATAATCCACGAATCACGGTCATCGATCCCCGCCGTACGGAGACAGCCCAATGTGCTACGCACCACCTCGCACCACGTCCTAAGACGGACCAGACCCTCTTTTACGGACTCGCTCACATCGTCTTTGCTAGGGGGCTCCAAGACGACACGTATCTCGCTAACTCCACTGAGAACTGGCAAGAGTACAAGGAATTCGTCCAACAATACCCACCCGAAAAAGTCGCCGCAGATACAGGTCTCTCTATTGCAGAGCTAGAAGACCTCGCCGAGTCTATCGCCACCAAGCGAACCTCGCTCTGGTGGACCATGGGCATTAACCAATCTCACCAAGGTGTTCGCACCGCGCAATCGATCATTAACCTTGCACTCATCACTGGCAACATTGGTAAGCCAGGAACAGGAGCCAACTCAATTACAGGCCAGTGTAATGCAATGGGCTCTCGACTCTTCTCTAACACCACTAACTTACTCGGTGGACACGATTTTGCCAACGAGGAGCACAGACAAAAGGTGGCCGACATCATTGGCGTTCCAGTCGAGAGTATCCCATCCGAAATGGGCAAACCGTACAACAAGATCATCGACGGTATCCTCGCAGGAGAAATCAAGGCTCTCTGGATCATCGCGACGAACCCTGCCCACAGCTGGATCAACCAAAATTGCTTCAAGGAAGTCCGTGAGAAACTCGACTTCCTCGTCGTACAAGACATGTATAACGACACCGAGACCGCAGAAATCGCCGATCTCGTTCTTCCTGCCGCTAGCTGGGGTGAGAAAAACGGTTGCTTCATCAATTCAGAGCGACGTGTCTCAGCCATCCGCCCTATCAAGAAAGCTCCAGGTCAAGCCCTCTCTGACTTCCGTATCATCCAGCTGCTCGCTCACACCTGGGGCTGTGGCGACATGTTTAGTAAGTGGACTTCACCACAAGCAGCCTTCGAGATGCTCAAGCAATGTACCAAAGGCATGCCCTGCGACATTACTGGGATCACAGGGTACGAGATGCTAGAAGAACGCGGAGGCATGCAATGGCCCTTCCGCGAGGGAATCGAGGACCAACTTCCTATTAAAGAAGCCCGTGAACGTCGCCTCTTCGCAGATGGCAAGTACTACACACCATCAGGTAAGGCCAAGTTCCTCTTCTGTGAGCCTACCGAGGTCAAGGAGCTCCCATGCAGTGAATACCCATTCTACCTCAACACGGGACGAGGAACCAGTAGCCAGTGGCACACTCAGACGAGAACCCGTACATCCGCGATCCTCCGAAAGCTCTACCCAGCCGATCCATATGTGGAGATCAGCCCAGAAGACGCTGCCGATCTCGAGATCGAGAATGACGAGTGGCTCCAAGTCACCTCCAGAAGAGGCTCTATTAGAGTACGCGCCTATGTAGCGCCTACCGTTAAGCCTGGCGATGTCTTCGTCCCGATGCATGATAAGCAGTCTAATCAGCTGACCTACCCAGACTTTGACCCTTACTCATTCCAGCCCAGTTACAAGACAGGGGCCGTCAAAATAGAGAAAGTGTAATTCGTCTATTTTATCATAGTAATTCTCTTCAGATACGTACAATATCCTCATCTCTATGAGGATATTGTTACTTTCTCTCATCTGCATCAGCGCACTCTACTCGTCGACTCCTGAGTTTGGCCGATACCAAACGTGGACGAATGCTAAAGGGCAATCGCTAGAAGCTGCTTATCTAGGGACTAGCGGAGCTAAAGTCTCACTCCAGCTACTATCTGGTAAGACGAGCCTTGTCCCTATTCAAAGTCTCTCCTCTTCAGATCAAGAATGGATTCAACGATACGGATGGCCCTTAGACAGCTCTCACTGGTTTGGCTGGTCAAAGTCTATGTCACTGGGCGCAAATGCTGTGCAATTCAAAAAAGTAGACGACTCAGAATATCGGAATACCTTCGAGAGTGAACATTTCCGCGTCAAATGTAGCACCGCGATTGATAATCAAGCCTGGAAGCAAATTTTCAGACAGCTTGAACTCTTCTTCCGCTTCATGGAGTCGAGCCCATGGGGGGTAGCAGCGACACCTCGGCACAATGACCGCTTCGAGATTGTTCTCACTAGCGATGAATACCATTACCAACTTGAGGGAGGCTCTCCAGGTAGTGCGGGAATCTACATCCCTAGTAAACAGCTCATCTTTACTCACTTGGTCGCTCTTGGACTCAGACCAAGGAACTACTTTCACGAACCAAAGATCGATCTCTCTGTCCTGACGCATGAGCTCACCCATATGCTTATGGATGATTATATGTTCATTACTCCCGCGTGGTTACTTGAGGGCATGGCCGAGTATGTTTCATTCTTCCCTCTCACACATGGTAAAGTAAATCCTAGAGAGCATCTAAAACGAGCTCAAGATGCCCACTTGCGAGTCGCTCAATATGAACGAAAATCTATCCTACGGTCAGGCCCAGCGCCTCAGCCTCAAGACGTCTTCCGCCTCCCACTCGCAGAATGGCAGTCAGGAGAATATACGAATACTCAGGGGGAATCGATCCAAAACACTGACAACATCATCCCGTTCTATAACCGAGGATTCCTCATCTGCTACTACCTCCTCCATTCGAGCCAAGACTCTACCAATAGACTCAGAAACTACTTACATGCTAGACGTCAAGCTGCTCCTCCCCTGCTCGAACAAATGAAACAATACCAAGCCGAAAAGGACGCATACCAAATTGAGCTTCGTAAATATCGGGGGGAACTATTGAAACTCGCTAGAGAGATGAATCTCAGGCCTCAAATCACTCCAGGCCAACGCCGCCCTACATTCGAGTTCCCTGAAGGAACAGAACTCCCCCCTGAACCTATCGCCCCACAACTCCCTCCAGCTCTAGAACAAGGGATCGATGGGTTCTCGCACCTCGGCCTACTCTATCCTCCCTCCTGGACAGAGGAACAATTCTTCGCTGACATGGAGAAGTTCTTAAAGAAGCAAGGCTTTCAGTTACAATAAGCCTTAATATCTCGTAGCGAGAAAAAGCGCTAACCGTTATCAAAGACAGGCAAACCTGCTAGTATCTCCCCATGAGACGTACAAAGTCACCAGCACTATAAGGGCGACAAATACCAGCGCAGCTCGTAGTGACCTCAGGTGTTGCACAACGTGCAGCCCTTGGGCACAGAGGGCTGGATTAGGAGCGCCCTCATGAGGCAACGCCAAGTGGATTACAGTACTCGGATAACTTCATCAAGGCGCAGTATCTTTAGGGAGCGCTCCCTCCCAAGATCTGTCCTACAACTCTAGAGACGAAAAACTCGTCCCACAAGAGTATCCCGACTCTGTTCACTAGAGAGCTTATAGAACCTTAATCAGCCCAAGCCCTAAGAGCGCTAAGAAAATCGAGAGTACCCAGAAGCGGATAATAACCTGGTTCTCATGCCACCCTCCCAGTTCGAAGTGATGGTGAATAGGGGCCATACGGAAGATTCGCTTTCCTCTGAGCTTAAAGCTACCCACCTGTAGAATCACCGATACCGCTTCCATTACGAAGACACCTCCGATGATCACGAGCAAGAGCTCTTGCTTAGTACAGATCGCTACTGAGCCTAATGCTCCCCCAATCGCAAGTGAACCTGTATCTCCCATAAAGACCTTAGCCGGATGACAGTTAAACCATAGGAACCCAAATCCAGCCCCCACCAGAGCCATGAGGAAGATGACGACCTCTCCTAGCAGTTTATTATGAGGGATAGAAAGGTACTCCGTCGCGAGCCACTCATGATGAGAGAGATAGGCGATGACTGAGTACGCAAGAGACACGATCACGGTCACCCCGATCGCGAGGCCATCGAGACCGTCAGTCAAGTTTACTGCATTAGAGCTGCCAATGCTCAGAATGATGAAAAACGGAATAATCAAGACACCAAGACTAACCAGTGGCTTCTTAAAGAGCGGGAAACAAATATCCCCTATGCTCATCTCCTGATCGAGTAGATGATACACGCTCGTCTCACTCTTCGTAAAGAGGAAGAGCGCTACTATCGCCCCTACCACCAGTTGCCAAGCGAGCTTTGTCTTCGCATTTACGCCGTCTGCATTCTTCTTCACGACCTTCATGTAATCATCCAAGAAACCGAGTAGACCTAGCGATACCATTGAGAACATAGTAACTACTAAGAAAGGATTCATAATACGTCCGCAGAATAATACTGCCACTAGCACCGTACCAATAATCATCACCCCACCCATTGTAGGAGTACCGGCCTTGGCCCCATGCGTCTCATGTAGTCCGCGGAGCAGCTCTGCTCCACGAATCGGCTGACCAGCCTTGAGAGCCTTGAGCACCGCAATAAGGCGAGGCCCGATCACGAGGCTCATGACAAAAGCCATCACACAGGCAAATAAGGCACGGAACGTAATGTACTGGAAGAGGTTCATAAAGCGAAAGGTCTCAGCCCACTCCGCTCCACTCTCTTGAGCGGACTTCCAGAATTCGTATAAGTAATAAAGCATGATATAATGTAGATTTGAGAAAGTGATTACGCCTCAGGGTAGAGCTCTTGCATCAGTGTTTCCATAGCAGCAGAACGACTTCCCTTAAAGAGAACAACAGATCCAGTCTCTAGATTAGACTGCATCCAATCGCGGGCGTCCTCCTTGGTTGGGAAATGTAGAGCGTCTTGACCAGCTCTTTTTGCTCCTTCTGAGATTAATTTTGCCTCTGCCCCGACACTGATAACTTGCAATCCGAGAGATGCACCGTATGCGCCTACCTCCAGATGTCCACTATCCGTGTGCTCGCCTAGTTCCGCCATCTTACCAAGTACAAGGTACCCAGTCTGACCGTCTTCTAGCGCTTCCTTCAGCGTGAGCGCCGCAGCCTTCATTGAGTCAGGATTGGCGTTATATGTATCATCTAGGATCGTGATATCTCCATGGGAGAACTGTCGTAATCGACCAGAGGTAAGTTCCACTCCACTCAGCCCCCTCGCGATCTCTTCTGCCGTCAGCCCATAGAGATGCCCTGTCCCTGCAGCCAATAGGGCATTCATCACCATATGACGCCCCTTCAGCGGGAGCAATACATCTGCCGATCCTCGCGGAGTTATCAGAGTAAAGGCCGTTCCAATCCCTTCAGCTCTCACTCCTTGAGCATTAATTACAGCAGAATCACTCTCGATCCCCACCTCCATCAGACCACCATTATTCATCTCCATCACCACCTCCTTCAGGGTAATGTCTTCTGGGATAATGAGGGTACCATCCTCAGGTAGTGCCTGCGCGAGGGCAGCCTTCTCACGAGCGATTCCCTCTTGGCTTCCCATATGTTCGATGTGAGCCGTGCCGATACTCGTGATCACTCCCACCATGGGTTGACCGATGTCGCACAACGGAGCGATCTCCCCTGGATGATTCATACCCATCTCATAGATCGTCGCCTCATCATCTCTCGTATTGCGTAATACCGTCAGGGGGAGCCCAATGTGATTGTTATAGTTCCCTAGCGTAGCCTTTGTCTCATATCGTTCGCTGAGTACTGCGAGAGTGAGATCTTTGGTCGAGGTCTTTCCGTTAGAGCCCGTGATGCCGACGGCCCGGTCAGTAAGCTGCGTTCTCCAATAGCGCGCCAGATCCTGTAATCCAACCAACGTATCCTCCACGAGAACGACATTCACCCCCTCGAGCTTTACTTCTTCTTGAACTAATAGAGTTCCCGCACCCTTCTCCACCGCTTGCGCCAGAAACTGGTGCGCATCAAACTTCTCCCCCTTGAGCGCTACGAAAACATCCCCGCTCTGAATCTGTCTTGTATCCGTCGATACCGATAGCTCAAAGGAAGACTCCCCTCCCTCTGAGATAAGAGTTCCTCCTGTAGCTGCTAATATGTCTTGGATAGAAATAAGGGCTGACATGCTCTGCCCTCCATAAATACTTTTTCATCATAAGAGCAAGTCTAATCCTCATATGAAAGAAGAGAACTTCCCCTCATTCAGAAAAATCTCATTGCATTCTAACCTGATCCTCGCCACACCCGCCCCATGAAAAAGCCAATTCTCATCTGGGACATCGACGGGACCCTCTCCGATAGCAGTGGAGCAGGCATTGACGCGCTCTCCAGAGCTATCACACAACACTTTGATAATGCCGAGAACCCCACTCTTGATCTCGCAGGGGCAACTGACGGCGGTATCTATCGCCTCATGTGCGAGCGTTACCATAAGGCATTCAAACCTGAGGAACAAGAGGCCTTCTACCAACTCTATCTCCCTCTCCTAGAGGAGAACCTCTCCTCAGGTAACTTCCCCGGCTCCATCTACCCTACGGTCAAAGATACCCTAGAGCATTTCCGTGAAGAAGGCTACACGCAGGGCCTCCTCACCGGAAATATTGAACAAGGCGCCTTCCTCAAAAATAAGGCGCAAGGCATCGAAGAGTTCTTCCCCTTTGGAGCCTACGGTTGTGACCACCATGACCGTAACGAGCTCGGCTTCTTTGCGGCCGAGCGTGCAGCAGAATACCATAATGACTGTATCGAACCAGAGGACCTGCTCATCATTGGAGATACGATCAAGGATATCGCCTGTGCTCGTGCCTGCGGAGCCAAGGTTGTCGCCATTACCACCGGACACGGAACACGTGAGTCTCTCTCTAGTGCAGACTGGGTCATCGACTCTGCAGAGGAGCTCGTCGACCTCGTTCAAGACAATTTCTAAGAATTGTAAGAAAAACTTACTTGATTCAAAATTCTTAGACGTTATAACAACTCCCCTTTCACAATATACTCCATGGCTGAAAACCCAAACAAACTAAAGCTCGCTCTTCCTAAAGGAAGCTTACAAGAGCGTACTTTAGACCTCTTCGAAAAGGCAGGCTACAACGTTTACGTATCTAATCGTGGCCTCCGTCCAACGAGTGATGATAGCGATCTCGATCTCTACCTCATCCGTGCTCAAGAGGTTGCCCAGTACATCTCTACAGGATTCATCGATTGCGGAATCACAGGACTAGACTGGGCTCAGGGTCATATAGACAATCTCGTAGACATGGCTGAACTCCCTTTCTCGAGAGCATCTAACCGTCCGACCAAATGGGTTCTCGTTGTACCTGAGGATTCTCCTATCCAATCCGTACAAGACCTCGAAGGGAAGAGAATCGCGACCGAAGGACTCGACATCACTAAGAGATATCTGGCCGAAAAGGGTGTCAACTGTGACCTCGAATTCTCATGGGGCGCTACTGAAGTAAAAGTCCCTGACCTCGTTGACGCGATTGTAGACGTCACCGAGACAGGCAACTCGATCCGTGCGAACAAGCTCCGCATCGTCGACACTCTTCTTTCATCCTTCCCTCACTTCTACTCGAGCCAACAGGCAGCTCAAAACGAGTGGAAGAAAGCTAAGATGGAACGCATCGTCATGATGCTCCAGGGTGCTATGTTCGCTCGTGACAAAGTAGGACTAAAGCTTAATTTACCAAAGGATAAGCTCGACGCAGTATGCGACGGCCTTCCTTCCCTCCGCCGCCCGACCGTTAGCCCGCTCCTAGGTGAGGAGAATTGGGTTGCGCTCGAAACGATCATCGAAGAATCCGTTGCTCGTAAGATCATTCCTGATCTTAAAGAACAAGGTGCTGAAGGTATCATCGAATACCCTCTTAATAAGATCGTTCTCTAACCCTCATTAAGAAAGAATACCAACATGGGATCACTTAAGAAAAAGCGTAAGGCAAAGATTAGTAAGCATAAGCGTTCTAAACGCATGAAGGCTAACCGCCACAAGAAGCGCCTTCGTTACAAGTCATAATTGCTTACTCGTCTGAAAGAGAGAATCACTTTTTTCAGTATTTATCAAGGAACGCCTCGGCGTTCCTTTTTTTGTGTCAGGTTTTCTACCCCTCGATGCATATACTTACAGTATGAAGTCCTACCTTGCCTACCTCCTCCTCGCTCTCCCACTCCTCGCCTCCTCGTCGCTCAATTGGGAACAGTTCCTCAGTAAACATGATCTCACTTGGGACACCGCTCCTCAGGCTTGGCAAGACGCCCCGTTTACAGGCAATGGCATGCTCGGCTCTCTCTTCTTCCAACAGGATGACCACACTATCAGAATCAGCCTCGGACGCTCAGATGTCGAAGACCACCAAAAGGGTCACGGGTTCCTCGCCCAAGCAAGGCTCCCCAATGGATACTTTACTCTTACTACCGAAGGCAAAATCACAGACTTCCAAGCCAGACTAGATCTCTACGATGCGGAGATCACCGCCCAGATCACCACTACAGAAGGGGCATTAGAGATCCGCTCCATTACTCATAGCCAAGACATGCTCATCGCCTATGAGATCTCAGCTCTTGGTAATGAACATGCGGACCCACTCACCTTCGTTCCCCTCCACGCCATCGCCCCCGCTCGATTCCAAGCAGAGCTCGATGTAAAGACCAAAGGTGAACGCGCCAATAAGGCCCGCGTAAACTGGGCTAAGCTCCCATACAACTATAACCCAGCCCCCGTCATCGCTCAGCAAGGCCTCTACCATACATCCACCCAAGATCTCACCGCTGGAGGCCAAACAGGTACCGCCTGGACAGTCCAGAGCACGGGCAACACCTCCCTCCTCCTCTGCTCCATCGAACACAGCTACCCTACCCGCACCGCAGTCAACGACGCCGTAGCCCACCTCCAGACCGTACAAGGAAAGAGCTACGATACCCTCCTAGAGACACACAAGGGATGGTGGCATCAGTACTATCCTCAGAGCTTTATCAGCCTAGATGACACCAAGATGGAAGGGTTCTACTGGATTCAGGTCTACAAGTTCGGCGCAGGGGCTCGTCAAGGACGGGCCTACATGGATACCATGGGACCATGGATTACCGAGAGCACCGCCTGGGCTAATGGATGGTTTAATCTCAACACCCAACTCTCCTACTGGTTCCTCTCCACCGCTAACCGACTAGAAGTCGCCGAGAGTCTTTATACTAAGTTAGATCAGAACCTCGACACTCTCATCGCGAACATGCCTCCTGCATATCAAGGGAAGGCCGCGGGGATCAGCACCATTACCCCGCAGACCTTTATCAGTCCAGTCAATGGAAATGGAGGCTTCTATGGTGAGCTCCTCTGGACCTGTCATGACTACTGGCTCATGCTCGAGCGCACCATGGATCACGAGCGTACCAAGACAAAGTTCTTCACGCTCCTGAAGAAGTCTGTCAACCGCTTCCTCCATGACATGCAAGAAGGCTCCGATGGCAAGCTCCACCTCCAGCGCACCTCCAACCCAGAATACGGTGGTGGAGAAGACTGTAACTTTAATCTCGCCCTCTTCAAATGGGGATGCCAGACGCTCCTCCAGATCAATGAGCGCTACTCCCTACATGACCCACTCGCTGACCAATGGCAAGACGTCGTCAATCGCCTCGTCGACTACCCCACTAATGAAAACGGATACATGGTGGCCAAGGACTTCCCCTTCGAGCTCTCTCATCGCCACTATTCGCACCTCATGATGGTTTACCCCCTCTGTGAGATCACCATCGACCAACCTGAGAACAGAGACCTCATCGAGCGTTCTGTCTCACACTGGATCAACTACCCCGGTAATGGTAATGCGGGATACTCTTGGAGTGGTGCAGCTGCCATGTACGCCCTCATGGCCAACGGAGAGAAGTCTGCCGAGTATCTCAATATCTTCATGAACATGCAGGAGCTCTTCCCTAAGAATCCAGCTGCGATCCACAGCACCACCATGTACACCGAGACTGGCTACGTGCAACCCGTCACCGAGACTCCCTTCTCCCTCTGTGACTCGATGCAACTCATGCTGCTCCAGAGCTGGGGTGATAAGATCCGCGTCTTTCCCGCAGTACCAGAGTCGTGGCAGAACCTCACCTTCGACGGCCTACTGGCCAAAGGGGGCTTCGAGCTCAGTGCCTCCAAGCGTCAGGGCGCGACCCAATTCGTCACCATCACCAGCCATGCTGGCGAGCCCTGCCAACTCATGCTCGACTTCACCTACGACCGCGTCTCAGGGATCGATTCAGAAGACATCACCACCCTTCCCGACGGTTCGCTCCAACTCACTCTCGCCAAGGGGCAAACCGCGACCTTCTACGCCAACGGCACCACCTCTACCGACCTCGCCCCAGTAACATCTGATCCGAACTACCACAACCACTTCGGACTAAAGCAGCTCCCAAATTAGAAGTATTGAGCTAATAGCGATAAGATAGCGCTGATCATTTAATTAACAACACACCAATTCCATCAAAAAATTAACATAATATCTCACTCCGGAAACAAAAGCGTCTCAAGTAGTTATATTTGACGCCAATTCAAAAAAATTGCATTGATCAGTGTGCTTGTTCTCGTATTAATAATTCTCAACTAATATGGGTAATAACTATAACACAAGCTACTCCCTCTTGGGAAGAGCGCTACAAAATGATGAAGACGCTTGGAGAGAAGTCAGTGCCAATTACCGTGATTTCATTTATTACATTCTCAGAAAGAAGAATGTCTCTCCTTCGGACATGGATGATGTGGCGCAACTGGTTATGACGGACTTATTCAAAAGGTTACAATCATTTGATGCTAGCAAAGGTCGTTTTCGCCCATGGTTTTCTCGCCTCATACTCAATAAGGCAATCGAACATTATCGCAAAATTAATTCTCAAAACACTAAAATCGAGAATTACAAAAACAACTTATCTTTTGTCGAAGAAGTTGAAGAAGCAGAAGTTGACGCACTTATCCAAGATGAATGGATTAGTTACATAACGGAGTTAGCTCTCTCTAGAGTACGTAAATCCTATCGGGGTCAGGCTATAGAAGCGTTCACATTAAGCCTTAAGGGAGTTTCCGCCGATGATATAGCTCTCCAGCTTAACCTTTCAAAGCAAAGCGTGTACAGTTACCGTAAACGTGTCAAAGCCAGTATGACCGTAGAAATCCAGAAACTGTTAGCGGATTTAGAATCAATCAATGGAAACGTCCATGCATGAAGAACTAGATCTTTATAAAAATGAGTTTCTATCCGTATTTGATCAAGGCCACACCAAATCCCCTGCACTAGATAGCCTCAAATCGATCACTCAACGATATGGCGAAAAGTCCCTCATTGGTGAAGGCGCGCTTAAAGCGGTTTACCAATGCGAAGACCATCATACAGAACGTCAAATTGCTTGGGCAACTGTAAAGCCAGACCGTGACGAAAGTTACTATGACGCTTTGATTTACGAAGCACGCTTAACCGCGTCGCTCAAACACCCAAACATTATCAAGATCCATGACATTGGGGTAACTGAATCAGGTTCCCCTTATTTCACCATGGATCTGAAGTCTAATACAGATCTGGCAGAGTATACGGCAACCAGCTCTTTGCAGGACAAGCTTGATACCTTCTTAACCATCTGTAGTGCTATATCATACGCTCACTCTCAGCAGATATTGCACCTGGATCTCAAACCTGAAAATATTCAGTGTGATCAATTCCGCGAGGTTCTCATCTGTGACTGGGGGCTTGGTAAGGTCATGTCAGATAGCGTCACTGATATCTCTGATAGCGCTCAGCGCATTTTCGACTCATCCCTGCAGACTCTCTACGGCCAGATTAAAGGGACACCAGGCTATATGGCTCCTGAACAGATCAACCCAGATGGTATCAAAGACCAAAAAACTGATATCTACGCTCTAGGTGCTATTCTGTACTTTTTACTCACAGGTCACCCCCCATTCACAGGATCTACGTCTGATATTCTACACGATACTGAAAACAGAGTCCCTACGCTTGCCCACGAACGTAACCTCTCAGTTCCTAAAGCTATCAGTAAGATCGCACACAAGGCGCTTTCTAAAGACAAGTCCGAACGATACCAAAGTGTCGTCGAACTCTCTAATGATATCATCAGGTTTCTGAATCTTAAACCTACCATTGCTGAACGCCCCTCTTTCTTTAGGACGCTCCAACTTTTTGCCATTCGACACTTTAAGGCCATCGCAACAATCGCCATATTCACAGGCATCCTCTTATCAACAGTTCTCTATAGCGCCAATAACTACCAGAAGGCCAAGCAAGCCGAAACAAAGGCTAATTCTTCACTCCAAGAATTAGAGAGCGATTATGATAACTTTTTACATACGCTATCGGACATCACTGACTCTAAATATAAATTGTCTGTCAGATTTTCCAATGCAGCTAATGAGAAACTGTACGAATTCCTTGGGATATATGGGCACTCTAGATCCGCTTCCCCTATTGAGTCTCACAACCAATTTTTACACCTTGCAGAAATCGCTTACGAAATTGACCCCACTGAAACCTCCAAGCATAACCTGCTACGCGCAAAAGCGATTCAGTTAAACTTCTCCTGGATCAATGAACAAAAATGGGCCAATCAAAACCCAAAATTCAATCGATGGAAAAAAGTCGCTTCAAACCACGCTCACTTCCAGTTTGACGACCAATCACGCCCTGCCGTCAGTGAGCTCGTTCTTTTCTTTGAATCCTTTAAAGAATTAGCCCCCCATGACGACGAATTACTAAGCATGTCACTTTACTATGACATCTGTACGCGGGCCAATCTTGATACATACTCACCTGCTATCGTCGCATACCTATCAGCCATCAACAAAAAGCAAGTATTCCTCTTATTGGGTGGCAAGAAATTAGAAATCAAAAACATCGAAAAGCTGAAGTCTAATAGACAATATTATCGTGGAGATTATCTCAATTTAATTCGTATCCCGATACTTGCGCTTGAAGGCGAGTATCTCAAATTAAACAGAATCCAAAATACAAAGGCAAATACTCTTGATCTTTCCAAAGTAGCCAAAGTAATCCCAAACAGCCGCGTGCCCATCACTGGCATCAAGAAGGTCATCCTCTCCCAACAGATGGACGAGAAACTGAAATATGATGTGGCTCAATGCTTTGCCGATGGTACTGAATTCTCCTACATGTAACGCAGACAGCGCCCCTCTCAGCCAACCGTTGATCGGAAAATCAATCGTGATCAGGAGTGCATGACTCCAGTCAGTGACAGCTATTGGCTTCCACCATGTTTGGATGTCTCATTGCTCCACTTAAGACACCTCAGTATCTCCTAGGCGGCCCCTTTATGAGACAAACTAGCCAATAGAAGAACTTGTTACAGTAAACCCCAAAAAACATTTTTTCAGATTTTGTGCCTAAGCACAAAGTAACATCACGAATTATTTAGTGTAGGAGGTCGAAAGACTTTCCCTAATCACTAAATATACGAAAAAATGAAATTCAATACCTTACTAACATCAGCTGTTACAGCTCTGGTCATTACTGCTTCTTC
>WTJZ01000102.1:18848-20438 GCA_011524615.1 Akkermansiaceae bacterium
ACAGTTCCAGAGCCTAGTTCAATGCTTCTTCTTGGCTTAGGTGTACTTGGTGTAACAACACGTAGAAAGCGCGCATAAGCTTTCACCTTAGCCCCCCAACTGTCACTACGTCTATCTCGTAGTGACTTTTTTATTACTAGAGCCACTGATTACCCTATCTACACAAAGGACTGGTGGCTCCTATAGAACGTCACGTACTCGATTCATTCTTCTAGCATGAAGCCTCTCCTTGCCTATCTCTTCCTAGTCCTTCCTCTTCTCGCCTCCTCTTCGGTTAACTGGGAACAATTCTTAAGCAAGCATGACCTCACCTGGGACACCGCTCCTCAGGCTTGGCAAGATGCCCCCTTCACCGGTAATGGTATGCTTGGCTCCCTCTTCTTCCAGCAAGATGACCACACCATCAGAATCAGCCTCGGACGCTCAGATGTCGAAGACCACCAAAAAGGGAACGGGTTCTTCGCCCAAGCTCGACTCCCCAATGGATACTTCACTCTCACTACAGCAGGGAGAATCACTGACTTCCAAGCCAGACTCGACCTCTACGATGCAGAGATCACTGCTCAGGTCACCACTACGGAAGGGGCATTAGAAATCCGCTCCATCACTCATAGCCAAGACATGCTGATCGCCTATGAGGTCACCTCTCATGGGAATGAACGAGCTGACCAATTCAACTTCGTTCCCCTCGACGCCATCGCGCCAGCTCGTTACCAAGCTGAACTCGATGTAAAGACTAAGGGCGAACGCGCCAACAAAGCGCGCGCAAGCTGGGCGAAACTCCCATACAACTATAACCCTGCCCCCGTCATCGCTCACCAAGGCATCTATCACATCTCTACCCAAGATCTCAACGCGGGAGGTCAAACTGGTACCGCTTGGACGATCCAGAGCGAGGGCAACACTTCCCTTCTACTCTGCTCCATCGAACACAGCTACCCAGCCCGTACCGCCGTCAACGATGCTGTAGCTCATCTCCAAGCAGCCCAGCAAAAGAGCTATAATGCTCTCCTAGAGACACACAAGGTCTGGTGGCACCAATACTACCCAAAGAGTTTCATCAGTCTCGATGACACCAAGATGGAAGGCTTCTACTGGATTCAGGTCTACAAGTTCGGCGCGGGCGCTCGGCAAGGACGAGCTTACATGGACACGATGGGACCATGGATCACCGAAAGTACCGCCTGGGCCAATGGCTGGTTCAATCTCAACACCCAGCTCTCTTACTGGTTCCTCTCCACCGCTAACCGACTCGAGGTCGCCGAGAGCCTTTATACAAAACTCGACGAGAGTCTCGATACTCTCATCGCGAACATGCCTCCATCCTATCAAGGGAAAGCCGCAGGTATAAGTACAGTCGTACCACAAACCTTCAACAGCCCGGTAAAGGGTAATAGAGGCTTCTACGGTGAACTCCTCTGGACCTGTCATGACTACTGGCTCATGCTGGAGCGCACCATGGATCACGAGCGAACCAAGACGAAGTTCTTCACGCTCCTGAAGAAGTCCGTCAACCGCTACCTCCATGACATGCGAGAAGGCTCCGATGGCAAGCTCCACCTCCAGCGCACCTCCAACCCAGAATACGGT
>WTJZ01000138.1 GCA_011524615.1 Akkermansiaceae bacterium
ATATCCTCGCTGAGTGCCATCGAGATTAATTGTTTCACATGCTCATCCATTACGTGTACTTAAGGCTAGAACCCTACGGCTGGCAATAGAGATGCTCATTCTTTTTAATAAACCTTACCAAATGTTGTCTCAGTTTAATCCGAATCCCGATTATCCTGAGCAAAGAACGCTTCCTCCAGCCTTGGCTGAGTTAGGGGCGCTTCCGCTTGGGCGACTCGATTATGACTCGGAGGGCTTACTACTACTCAGTGATGAGCCTGGACTGGAGCGAGAGGTGCTCCATCCTGATCGTCAGCATACACGCACATATCTCGTACAGGTGGACGGGACTCCTACAGAGGAGGCCGTGGATCTCCTGAAGCGAGGAGGGTTAGAGATCAGGGTGGGTAAGAAGCGTCATGTCTGCGCTCCTGTTCAAGTACAGATGCTCTCAGGTCCTCCAGAGTGGCTCTGGGAGAGAAGCCCGATGGTAGATGAGGCCTCCGAGCGGAGGAGTAGCTGGATGGCGCTGACTCTCACAGAGGGGAAGAACCGACAGGTCAGGCGCATGACCGCTAAGATAGGGTGCCCGACCCTACGTCTCATCCGTGCACAAGTCCTAGAGTATGAGGTGGAGGCGATTCGATCGGGCGAGTACGTTCAGACGGAGAGATAGGGATTGCGCTTTTCCCCTGATGGTCTATATGAGGCATACGCATGGGACGCATACCGGAAGAGACGATCCAGAGGGTGATCGAGGCGAATGATATCGTAGATGTCATCTCGGGGTATGTACCTGATCTCAAGCGGGCGGGGACGTCGTTCAAGGCGTGTTGCCCCTTCCATAGTGAACGGACTCCATCCTTTAATGTGACTCCTAGTCGGCAGTTCTTTAAGTGCTTTGGCTGTGGAGAGTCTGGGAATGTATTGGGGTTCGTGATGAAGCTCGAGAACCTAACCTTCCCCGACGCGGTGAAGAAGCTCGCACAGCGGGCGAATATTCCGATCATCGAGGAGGAGGAGAGTGCCTCTCAGATCGCCGAACGTAAGAGCCGATCGAGACTCATCGAGCTGCATAATGACTTCGCTAAGTTCATGCATGAGCGTCTGCTGAAGGATCCCAGAGCGCAGCATGCTCGGGACTATCTGAATAGTCGTGGGTTCGGTGCTCCGATGGCTAAGAACTGGAAGGTCGGCTGGCACCCCGAGGCTCCCGCGCAGGTGATCGAGTGGGCTAAGAGTAAGGGGTATAAGGCGAAGGAACTCGTGGCGGCAGGGATCGCCGCCGCTAGTGATGATCCTAGGCGCGGCTTGTATTACCGCTTCCGCAATCGGTTGATGTTCCCGATTCATAATGACTTCGGAGATGTGGTGGCCTTTACCGCCCGACAGCTGGTGGAGGACAAGCGTTCGGGTAAGTACATCAACTCTCCAGAGACGACGATCTTTAAGAAGTCCAAGGTTTTCTTCGGTCTGGATAAGGCACGACGTGAAATCGGTAAGAAGGAGTATGGATATGCCCTGCTCTGTGAGGGGCAGATGGATGTCATCGCCTGTCATGAGAGAGGGTTTCTTTGTGCGATTGCCACTTCCGGTACCGCTTTAACGGAAGAGCAGGCGGTACTAATCAAGCGTTATACGAAGCAGGTCCTACTCTGCTATGACTCTGATGCCGCGGGACAAGATGCTAATAAGAAGGCCTTTGTCCAGCTGGCGCGTCAGGGCCTAACCGTCAAGGTCGTTGTCCTTCCCGATGGTGATGATCCAGATTCCTTTATGCAGGAGCATGGGGCGGAGGCCTTTCAGCGAGCGATTGACGAGGCTCAGGACTTCTTCGATTACAAGATCCGCTATGAGGCAAAGCAGAGGGATCTCACGAATGCGAGTAACAAGGCAGAGGTCGCGGCGGAGATGAGCGTGCTCATCGCGGCGATGTCTGATAGCTTTCAGCTGCAGGCGGCCTTGAGCTTTGTCTCGACTCGACTCGGGATGAGTGAAGAGGATATACGTAATGCTTCACGCCGTCAGGTGCGTCAGGATCGACGTGTTCTCGACCGACAACAGGCCCTGCGTGAACGGGATGCTGAGGAGCAGGTGGTGCTAGAGCCTATTGTGTTGCACGATGCCTTGGCGGCATTGTGCCATATGTCGATGAACTCGGTCGAAGCCTATGAGTGGATGCAGGAGCAGATCGAGCCTCTCTTCTCTGCGGTTGAGGGATATGTTGGGGAGCGTGTGTTCCGCTACCTGATATCGACTCAGCCTCGTCCTGAAAGTCCGGCAAAGGTGTTGGCCTATCTGGATAGTATGCCAGAGCTCTATAAGATCAGTCTCACCCCACTCTACGGCCACCTGAACCCTAACCGTACCGTGGCTCAGGTCTCTGATCCATTAGCAGAGGCGCAACTCGTCTTTAAGAAACTCTCCATCGCCGCTCTGGAGAAGCAACGTAAGCAAAAGACGTTGGCCCTCGGTGATCCTCACCTCTCGAGTGATGAGTTACGTTCCTTGCAGGAAGAGCTTCTACAGATTACGCAAATCTTATCAGAGGTGAAGAAGTAAGATTGTTAGGAGAGTTCTCAGGAGTCTGTATTCGCATAATTCAGTAGAATTGGCGTTTGCCATCTGTGGGGAAATAGGTAAGGTATGGCATATGCCCAAGCTTAACATCATTGGCGAATCAGGCGAAGTGATCGCACCTTTTGCTATTAGTATTGAGGATCTTGAGATCACGATCGGTCGTGGTGAGACGAATTCCCTCATGCTAGAGGACGCTCCTTCTATCTCCACGAACCACGGCACGATTAAACGGGTGTTCGGTGGATATATTTATAAGGATCTAGGTTCGAGCAACGGCTCCAGTATGAATGGAGAGCCGATCACGAAGGTGTTCTTGGAGAGTGGAGTGACCCTCTACCTCGGGGACGTTCCTTTCCAGTTTGAGTACTCGGCTGATGAGCTAGCGGCACTAGCTAAGGAAGAGTTGAATCCTCAGGTCTACGTGGAAGAGGAGCACCTGCCTCAGCTCCGAGCACTGCACCAACATCAGGTAAGTGTCGAGTCTAATGAGCGTACCAAGCTCGAACCGACTAAGACGCAGTCCTTCAAAGTACCAAACCGTAATGAAGCTCCATATACCCCTCCTCGTAATGTCGTCACGCATGTAGAAGACGGACCAAACCCGTTTGTCTCTCTCCTCGCTGCGATTGTATTTTGTGCAGTAGGCCTCTTCGGTGGTGTTTACTTCAAGCACTACCAAGAGACAGAAGGTGGCAACTTCATCGAAGACTTTAAATCCGGTAAGGTTGTCTCGATTTTTACCCAAAAGTAGGTTGTCCTAACCAGAGCGAAAAAGAGCCAGCATCTATCATGCTGGCTCTTTTGGTTTGGTTAGATAATGTCTATGCTCTTGCTCGACGAGCGAGTATAGCAAAACTACCGAGTACTGTGAGGAGTGTCGATGAGGGTTCAGGAACAACTCTCAATTGGAGTGAGTTAGAGGTGTAGAATACATCTGCAGAGTATCCAGCATCATCAATACCAGTGATATTAACTTGGTTAAACTGACCGAAACCAGAGTTAGAGATCGTCATCAGATCAATAGTCCTTTGTTGGTCGTTAATAAGAGCACTGGCATCGATCTCTAGAATGGCATCGTTGAGGTTTTGTCGTAAGTTAAGAGTGGTTACTGCAATCGCGTTTTCTAAACCAGTAGCTCCAAGAACAATTTTCAGTGTGCTGGAGGAGCTTCCATTTCCTTCGTCATCCGTATTATCATTCATTAGGAATTGGCCTGATACGACCATTGACGCTCCATCTTCGTATGTTAGGTATCCGGCAGCACCATTCCCTCCCATGTAAAAGTTATTAATAGAAAGAGCGGCAGTAGATGTCATGATTAAGTTGGAAGTGGCAATAGAGGCACTGGTTTGATTACCTACTGTAACAGTAGAGAGGGTGCCATTTAAAGTCGTTTGATCCGAACTGAGAGTCACGGTTCTACCGTTGTTGATAATGGCGTTATCACTTTGATCAGTAACATTACCGGGTAGGTGATTAGAGTTATCTCCCAGATCTGTCCAGATACTAGGATCACTCCATGTTCCATTTGAGGCGACTACATTAGCTCCCCATATGGGAGTAGCCGCTAATAAGAGTAAGGCAGAAGTTAATTTCATAGAGTATTGATTATGACTCCAAATGAAATTTAATCAACGTTTTTGGGTTCTTTTTAGTGCATAAACTACAACGTCGATACTGGAGGCAAAAAAGTCTGGCATTCTTTTGCCTAGAGTGAAGGAGTCGAGCATGGTGTTCTCCTCTAGAGTGACCTCTGCAGTCTGTAGGGGCCAACTGGGATGCTGGATCTCACCACGGTAGAGTCGCTGCTGGCGGTCATGGGTGTAGAGACAGTATCGTTCTGTCGCCCAGGAGGCAAAGTCTCCCACCCTTTTCTGATAGGGGGCGGTCGGCTTGTACTGGGCAGAAAAGCGTTCGCTCTCAGAATACTGAGAGGAGTAAGAGATGCTCTCACCGTTCCGTTCGTACTCTATCTGGGCGGTGCGATATGGGAGGTGGAAGAAGGTGCGAGCAGCCCAGACCGCTAACTTATTCGTTATGTCGAGGGAGAAAAAGTAGACGCCTGGCTTACCATCTTTGATAACGTAGGTACGCACATTGAACTCGGGAAAGTCACAGAGAGCAGCCGGTGCTGGGCAGAATCGCCCTGTGACGCCTTTCATATTAAACGGAACCAATGCTATGTAGGCTTGGCCTTGGTATGTGTCGATCTCGAGGTCGGCAGGTACTCTCTGCCGTAGTTCCGCCAGGTCTGCCTCCCAGTGGAGGAAGAGGAGGTCCTGCCACTGTTGTTTCATGATCCATGGGCTCTCTGGTAGTGGCCATGGTCTATGATCGGTCTCTCGGAATGCGGAATGTCTCATAGGTGAATCAAGCATAGCTATGAGACATTGCAAATTTAGCGTAACTGGCTTGGTCGGCATCCCACCCACTTTAAGAAGGCATTGGAGAAGCTGAACTGGTTCGAGTAGCCTACTTCCTTCGAGATATGATCGATCTTGGCATCCGTGTTGATGATGAGTTGCTTCGCTCGGGACATGCGCATGAAGGTGAGTTGTTGCATGGGACTACGTCCTAGCTGTACGTTGGTAAGGCGACGGAGGTGTTCTTCACTCATATTCGCGATGTCTGCGATCTCACTGAGCGTCCAGTCATGTGCGAGGTTAGCAGCCATCGTCTTGAGGACATGGAGGATGCGGGCGTCGATCTTCTGAGGAGAGGTGAAGCGGAGCACCTGCTGGTGAATCAGATTAATCCAGGAGGAGACAACCGGGTCCCAGCTCTCGCCATTGAGTTCATTGTAGAGTCCTTCGATCGTATTCTTGAGCGCGAGTGAGTTGTAATCCCCGAGACGAGGGAAGTCGGTGTCAGCGATGGTACGCTTATCTTTTGGCTCGATGTATCGCACCCAAGCAAACTCTAATTCCGAACCGTCAACGGTTTGGAAAGCGTTCGTCATATAGGGGGGGAGAATGCAGGCTTGCCCCGCTTTGATTTGTTCCCATTTCCCGTCAATATGGATGGCTCCTGTTCCTTTTGTGCAAGCCATAAAGAAGGATCCTGACTGATTTACTCGTCTTACTTTATATGGATAATGCGCATGCATGATGCCCATATGCTCGATTTTATTCTGCGCTAAAAGGGGGCATTTAAGTGCATTTGAGAAAAGTTGGCGTTTGATCTCAGGCTCTCTTGCTATGGACTCCCATCGACATGAGTCGCTGTATGAGGTGATGTCTAGAGTGTTCTGGTCTGGTGTCATGTATGGGGATATATAGTATATCGTCTTATGAAAAAATCAATGTGTATTTTAGCTATGTATGTGTTGAGAGGTTGATTTTGTATGATGCGTCTAATAATGTAAGATAGTTCAACATTTTATTATTATGCCAAATCAATACACAGGAACCGGAAATCCGTACACTCGCAAGGAAATGAATGAGCGCCTTCGTGACACCATCTCTAAGGGAGAGCCAATTATCGTGGCAGGTGCAGGAACAGGTATCTCAGCTAAGTTCATCGAAGAAGGTGGTGCTGATATGATCATCATCTACGCATCAGGTCGTTTCAGAATGATGGGTCACGGATCTATCGCTGGTATGATGGGTTATGGTGATGCGAACTCTATCGCGATGGAGATCGGTGAATACGAAGTACTTCCAGTAGTGAACGAGATTCCTGTAATCTGTGGGGTACATGCCTCTGACCCACGTCGTCGTATGTGGCACTGGCTGAAGCAAGTGAAGGATATGGGCTTCTCAGGGATTAATAACTTCCCAACGCACTCGATCATCGATGGCTCATTCCGTACGTCTCTCGAAGAGACTGGCATGGGGATGCAAAAGGAGATCGACTGTGTCGAACTCGCAACGTCTAAGATGGATCTCTTCTCGATCGTCTACGTAGGATCTCCCGAGGAGGCTAAGAAGATGACGCAAGCAGGTGCTGACGTAGTAATCGCACACGTGGGATGTACGATCGGTGGATCGATCGGTGTGAGTGATGCTGCTGTTGGTCTTGAGCAAGCGGCTAAGTTTACGCAAGAGATCTGTGAGGCGACTCACTCTGTCAATAAGGATACACTCGTCCTCTCACATGGTGGCCCAATCGCAATGCCGGAAGACGCGGCGTACATCAATGAGCACACAGATACAGTTGGATTCGTGGGTGCATCTTCTATCGAGCGCTTAGCTGTTGAGTCTTCGATCCGAGATCTCACTGCTGAGTTCAAATCTATCCCAGTGAAGCGTGTTAAATAATTTATTCAAAGGGAAGCCGGGCGAAGTGAGTGGCAAAGACTCAAAGCGCATTGCGGTTCTTGGGACACTAGACTCCAAGGGAGAAGAGCATGCCTATGTGGCGAGTGTGATCTCTTCTCTTGGCCATGAACCGGTATTGATCGATGTCGGTTCTTATGCAGACCCGACCGTAGAGCCTCAGTATACACGCTTTGATGTCGCGGCCGCCGCGGGCAAGGACCTGACCGCACTCTATGCGAAGCAAGACCGTGGTGAATGTGTCGTCGCCATCTCTGAGGCGGTACCGATCTTCGTCAAACAACTCCAAGAGGAAGGGAAGATCGACGGGATCATCTCGCTCGGTGGTGGCGGTGGTACTGCGATCGGATGTG
>WTJZ01000016.1 GCA_011524615.1 Akkermansiaceae bacterium
GTGCTGGTGCTGGTGCTGGTGCTGGTGCTGGTGCTGGTGCTGGTGCTGGTGCTGACTCGACTTGCCCCAGAGGGGTGTCCTGAGGCAGCTTCGCCAGAGTACGTACTAGGTCATCAATACTGACTTCACCTAACGTTTGAATCGCCCGAATCAGTGCGATCTCGAGGTGTAGGGCCTTATCAGAAGACCAGCGGATCTTAGCCTCGGACTCTGCCATGAGGTCTAGTATAGAGAGTAATCTCTCGGAAGAGAGAGGCACGGCAAGAGACTTGAGGTCTTCCCAGAGTGCTTCTGGCAGACTAGGAGCCTTCGCATCTGGTTGCACCTTAGCGATGAGTAGGGCTCTCACGGTTTGGATCAGCTCCCCGAGTAACTGCGAGAGGTCCTTACCTAGAGAATGTTGGCTCTGGATCGCCTGGAGAGCACTGACATTATCCTTACGCAGGACCGCTCCTAGGATCTGATGAACTGTCTCTCCAGAGGTAAAGCCGAAGATCTCACGGACATGCTCTGACGTAATCTCATTACCACAGAAGGCCACCAACTGGTCGAGCATAGAGAGCGCATCTCGCATCCCTCCGTCCGCTCCCTTGGCAATCGCCCAAGCAGCTTCCTGCTCGATCGTCACTCCTTCTGTAGCGCCTACGGACATCAAATGATTCGCAATAATATCCGCTGGGATAGGACGTAGATCGAAACGCTGACAACGGGAAATAATGGTAGGAAGAATCTTATGCGCTTCCGTAGTAGCGAAGATAAACTTAACATGAGGAGGAGGCTCCTCTAGAGTCTTTAGGAGAGCATTAAAGGCTGCAGACGAGAGCATATGAACCTCATCGATGTAGATAATCTTATATCGGCACTTGGCAGGGGCAAACTTGACCGTCTCACGGAGTTCACGCACCTGTTCTACCCCATTATTAGAAGCACCATCGATCTCAAGAACATCGAGCGAACGACCCTCAGCGATCTCAGTACAGATGTCTTCATTTGGATCAAAGTCGATGGATGGACCATTTGAGCAGTTGAGCGCCTTAGCAAAGATTCGAGAAGTCGTCGTCTTACCAGTTCCGCGAGGTCCGACGAAGAGATAGGCATGTGCGAGCCGGTCTTGCGCAATCGCATTGGCCAGTGTCTTGACAACATGGTCTTGTCCAAGAACATCCTTAAAGGTCTCTGGGCGGTATTTTCTAGCAAAGACTAAGTAACTCACGTCCTCACGTTAATACATGGATGGGGCAGATAGGCAGAACTTTTTTCGCCTTTTTTCCTACTGGTACATGTCGACCTCAATCAGCGAGGCGCTCCAGAATAGCACTCGCAGGCACCGTGCGCTCAAAGATCTTAGTCGCATAACGATCGAGCGCCTCTCCTCTCTTACCTGCATTCCCGTACTCGGGCCAGATATGGCTCACCATCCCCACGAGCTCTCCGTGATCATTAAAGATTCCACCCCCACTAGAACCCGTCACATAGCCGAGCTCGGTATACATCCATACGACCCTCGGCTTATACCCAGGTGCCGTACTCTTCCCCTCCTTATAACCACTGATATATCCCTGATGATAGAAGTAATGGTGATGCTGAGGGTGTGAGACCAGATGTACTCGCTCACCGACAGCGCTGGTCGCGATAGGGTAACTCGGGATCGTCACCTGCGGTGGCAATGCTACCTTAAACACCGCAAAGTCATGCGCAGGATCTGCCACTAAGATCTCAGTTAGAGGGTACATCTCCCAATCTGAGCTAATCACCATGAGTCCCTCCTCTACCTTATGCTCTAATACATGAAAATTCGTTACAAACACCCCCTCACCTCCGATCGCCGTCGCCGTCGCCGTACTGAGACTCCACTGCTCCACACCGTCACGCTTGTACGGTTTAGCGACCACATATGTACGCGCCTTCCCATATGTATACGGCTCTATTTGTGAAGACGGCTCCGACATCTCTATTGTCACCTGCTGACGCTCGACAGCCCGATCCAGAGCCTGAAAATAAGCCTCCCCCTTGAGAGCCTGAGACTCCTGCAGTGTCTGCGAGATCTGCTTTACCATCTGAGCGCTATGGAGCCGTTCACCAGAGAACAGAAATGGGTCAGCCGCGCAAATCGCCTGAAGCAACAGCGCTATCATGCATAAGGCTCTCATCACTCTAGGGCGTCAGCTGTCTCGTTAAAGACCTCTAAGAAGTTATCCTTTGGCTGATATGCCGTCCCTGATAGCTTCACGTCATACCATGAAAACCCTTCTCCCAAGTTTAACGTCTCATGGTCCATCTCAGGATAGGCTTTGACAATCCGACCTAGTGGGATACCGACCTGCAGGTCACCACTAAGCTTACCATTCATATCTACCTTAAAGTTCCCCATCACGCACGCCTTGTACCTGTTCAGGATGCGTAGATCTGATAGCTCGTAACCCTCTTTAGAGATATTGAGAGTCGCCCGTGATACATTCTTGAAGAGAATATTATCTACATCGGTATCTCCAAAGATAATCGCCAATGAGCGGATGAAACGGAAGTTTCTCAACTCGATCCCAGTACTACTGACATCAAGCTGATTTTGTAAGCTGAAGTCCCCGTCCTCAATAACCAAACTACCTGAAGAAGAATCCGCCCCCCCTCTCACGAGCTTACCAAAGTGCTGATCTAGGTTACCTAACTCCATATTTCTGAGCTCTGAACTCAGACGAGACTCAGCTTGCCCCCCCTTATAGTAATCCCCAGAGAGATTAATATACGAGGATTGCTCATTCTGTAACTTGAGAGACTTGACCTCTATGTGGTCAGGGTGATCGATCACTACCGCTGAGAGGAGACGATTAGGTAAAACCTTAAGGTTCTTGATCACACCGTCTCTGAAAATCAGTTGCGCGACTCCATCCTCAGACTTAATGATTTTAGCACTCCCTCCTGAGAGCTTTAGGGCTCTGGGGCCTTGTCCTAGTGAGAACTCTACCTCCGAGATTTTTAATGCCTCATGACTAAAGGGAATCGATGCAGCAACCTCCTCTGAGGCCTCTCTCACTACTGAACCAGGCTGACGTAGTAGCCTGAAACTCCCCTTCTTAGCTCGCGCTTCATCGCCATAGAGCGACTTAAAGAGGATACTCTCGAACTTCAACGGAACCATCACATCCCGTAGCGTAATATCGTAGGTGAATTCCGCATCCTCGTAACTATCAAGATCGATAGAATCCAAACGAACCTGAGTTGGCCCCACTACATAAGACTTCAAGGTCGTCTGCATCCCTATCTTCTCAGAGACTGCTGCCTGTAGCGGCAGGATGTGATCTGGGCTGTTATAATATGCTAAACGTACCCCATAGTAAGCCGCCAAGCCTATCCCAACTATCACAAGTACGACGAACGCCTTGATAAAGAACTTCAGAATAAACGTCTCATGATCTCCTGACACGATTTTAGTCGTGTCATTCTCATTGACCCGCTTACGCTTCTTTACCTTGACCACCTTAGAGCCGTCCTCACGTGTGATGACCTCCCTGGTTTCACTAGGCTTGCTAGCTGAGGATGAGAGGAGAACTTCTTCTGACGTAAGTTGGGGCTTGTCTTTAGGTGGCATCAGTTAGTGGATGAGAGTGTTTCTCCTGTTGGACTAATGATTTTTGCCGTAATTGCAATAATAACTTGCTCGTTAACTGTATATTCTCCCTTACTCTCGAAGAGCTTACCGAGAAAAGGTAGATCACCCAAAATCGGCGTCGAGTCATTCAGCGGCGCCTTATATGACTTCATCAGCCCCCCTAAGATGAGCGTCGCACCATTATGTACGGATGCACTCACCTCAGAATTCACGGTAGAGAACACCGGCATGACGATCTTGTTGTCAGAGGCTTCCGCCACACTCTCGGTAATCACTACCTCAATCTCTTCAGGATCCTCACCTGAGAGCGAATAAGTCGTTACATTATTATTGTTAAAGTTTTGCGTAGGATCAGCGATCAAATTTCCGTCCTCATCCACGGTAAAACCTGCTGCCGCGAGCCTGATTGCTTCCGCAGTCAAGTCATCGCTATTAAGCCAATCTTCATCAAAAACAATAGAGGTGTTCACCGCACTAAGAGTCGTACCATAATCGATCAAACCATCGAGCTCTCGGTTCACTGAGCGGATAGAGATATCGATCGTCTGCTGGTTATCACCAATTGTGGGCAGAATCTCAAATTCAGACCCTAAGATGACCGTCTCGAATGACGTCGGATGCGCTGGGGTCACGGCCGAAGTAGACGCGAAGAAATTATTCGTACCAATCCTTAGTTGTGAAATAAATAAGTTCTGGTCGAACGTCACCGTATACCCGTCCGTTGTGAGTGTAGCATTCGGGTTCGTCGTCTGGGTGATAAAGTTAGTCAACTCACGTGACCCTCCATCCGACATCTCTGGTGGATCATACTCTACAGGGTAGGTAAACTCCTGACCTAAGACCACATTAGATGATTGCCCCGAACCAATCACGATAGATGGTTGAGCAATAAAGTCTGTCCCTTTCTTCTGTACCAAACCTCTTAACATCGTATTCAGCGTACCATCTAGTACCGCACCAGATACTGATAAGACTCCTGGTGCAGGAGCAGTACTGCCTAATAACTCGGAAGGCGTTACAGATCCAGCGATCAGCCATGAACCAACATCAGTAGGATCCAAGGAGCGAGCTACTGGGTCATATCGAGTAAAGGCATTATCTAACCCTGCCTTCGTTCTATTAATGACACTATCAATATTGTTCTCAACGTAGGCATAATCTCCGGTACGGTTCCCAGCGGTAATAGGGTTCCCTCCCATATCGACGGCGATATCACTACCATTGCCAACGACTCCGCCACTGAGAGCCAAGCCGTCATCTAATGCTCCTACTAGAGTATCCTCGATCGACCAATCGACCGCGATCTCCTCATGATCATTTTGCTGGACCTTAATCACCTTAATATCCAGCTGGATCATCTTAGGCTCCTTCTCTGAGAAACTTGCCACAATGTTGGAAACGATGTGATGCTCTTGTTCTGTATTCTTCACCACAAGTGTTCCGGTTGCAGGTAACATCGATGCGGTGCTCCCTGGACCAAATGTAACGCCCATGCTCTCCAGCAATTCACGTGCAGACTTCCTCTTGAGAGTTAAACTTGATGACTCCTGCACAGGAGCAAAAGGGTCGCTACTCTCCTGCCCGCCCTGATCCGAGCCGTAGGTCAAAAATTCAGGCGAAACACTATAAGTACGCACGATCAAATCTCCATCCTGTACCTGAACTGGGAGGAAGACTAAGGCATATGGAGTCGTCTGATGATACAGACCTAGCATCTCACATACATTCTCTACTACAACGCGAGCGGGCACATTAGTCAGACTGAGATTAACCGTCTTGCTACTATACTCCGATCCCGACGGAATCTTGCTCACACATTGGATTCCTCGACTAGCAGGATCTAAGTCGATAAAGTCAAACTCCTTAGACTTAATTCTAATAAAGTCCATCACGTCTGTAATCGTTGCCTCCTCGAAGTCCACTCGAGGAAAAATAATCGCATCGAGCTTCGATACGAGCGATTGACGTTTGGCTCCTTCTAACTCATTCACCTGAGTCAAGATCTCCTGCGAGACCTCTGCTTGGTTCTTGCGAGGCTTATCACTCCATGCCGCGTCTACCTGTGCGAGTAAGTTCGCACGCATGCTGTCATAGGCTACTTCTGCCGTTTCGGAGAGTTCCTTTTCGATTCGCTCTAGTGCACGTGTCGCAGCCTTATTGTAGGGGTCTACTTTCAGAATATTATAGTACTGCGCTCTCGCTTCGTCATATCGCCCTAGCTTGTAAGCGCCCTCCGCCTTATGGAACATCGATTCGACTACCTTCACGTCGAGCAAGTGAAGTGGCGTAATAGCTTGGTTCGTCTTATCTGGGTTATAGAGACGATCCTTGAGCTTGATCATCTGCTTGTTTTTCTTCAGCTCATAGGTCTGCGTGACACTTTCGTGAAGAGCCTTCGCACGAGCTAAGTTACCGCCTTCTACTAGCTGCTCCACCTCTTCCTGTGTGGTCAATATGATCCTATCAAGTAACTCTTGTATCAGAGTCTCATTCTCGTCATTACGCTCCAGCATCGTAAAGGCCTGCTCATAACGCGTACGCGCCGCCTCTAGATTAGAGTCTTCATACTCTGCATCTCCTTGCTCTAAGAACCATGCAGCACGCTCGTGCTCTGACATTTCACTCACATTAACCGCTAGCACGGACGAAAGTGATACCACGACGCATGTCATGCTCAGCATGAGTAGCTTACAGAATCGAAAATTTAGCGCAGGTAGAATCATGGGTGTACGTCTTCTAAAGGAGAAAACTATCAACGTCACGTTCTATTCTACAGAAATCGACCTTTTTCATTAAATATGCAAAAACAATGCGCATTATAAAATAAATCGAGTCTACAAACTCTCCCTCACTGCCTTAAGGCCTATCATCTAATGCCTAGGAGGCTGGTTGTTGCATCGAAATGCAGTGCAGAGCTCCACCTTCTCGTACAATATCAAGGCTATCGATCCCAATGACTTGTCGGGTTGGGAAGTAATGTTGGATCAACTCGAGCGCGAAGCCATCATTCATGGACTGACGAAAGGTAGGAACCAGTACCTGCTCGTTCGTAATCAAGAAGTTAGCATACGAGGCGGGAAGAATTGGCAACCTCCATCCTGGCACCTCACAAGCACGTGGCATAGGGAGTCGAGTCACCTCTAGCCCCCCAGCACTAATCAGCCTTTGATAGTTCTCGTCTAGGATCTGCTGATTCTCTCCCTCTGTCGCGCTGGCGATCAGCACCTGATCTGCAGACACGAACCGTGCGATATCATCAATGTGTCCGCCCGTATCATCACCCTCGATTCCTTTGTTCAGCCAGACCACTCTCTGGATGCCTAACCTCTCCGCCAACATCGCTTCGACGCCTACGCGGTCAAGATGCGGATTACGATTCTCATTCAGGAGCACCGCTTCGGTCGTGAGTAGGGTTCCAGCGCCATTCACCTCGATCGCCCCCCCCTCTAGCACCTCGGAATACGATTGCACAGGTAGTCCACACACACGTCCCATCATACCCGCGATCTGATTGTCCAGCTCCCATGGACCGAAGTTCTCCCCCCATCCATTAAAC